>CANLED010000128.1 GCA_947489175.1 Chitinophagaceae bacterium
ACGATCCCTCGTATCCATCATAATCTTTCTTGGTGAAAGCAGCTTGCCTGTTAGGTTTGCTGGACAAGCACTTGAACACCTGCCACATTCTGTGCAACTGTATGCGTCCATTATGTTTTTCCAACTAAGGTCTTGTATATCTTTTGCGCCAAATTTTAATTGATTGGTAGATACCGCAGTTGGTGGGGCCAGTTCTGGCTGAAAGGCATACAGCACCTCTTGCTGAACGGTTGGCATGTTAGTAAACTTTCCTTGAGGCGTTAAGCGCGCATAAAAAGCATTTGGAAAAGCAAGTATAATGTGCAAGTGTTTAGACCAAGGCAGATAGTTTAGAAATGCAAATACTCCTAATATGTGCAGCCACCAGCATGTTCTTTCTACTGCAATTAACCCCGTTGCTGTTAAATTTGAAAGTAAGGGAGCAATAAAAGATGAAATTAAAAATGGTCCTGTTTGATGAACAGCATAATGCTCAATACCTTTTGATTGCAACAACACATCAGCTGCATTCATCGTTAGGAATAGACACATCAATACAACTTCAATGATTAAAATTAAGTTTGCGTCTTTAGCTGGCCATCCTTTTAAATCAACGGAATTTAGACGTGCTATGTTGAGTAGGTTTCTTCGCAGATAAAAAATAACACATCCCACAATTACTGAAAATGCCAATATTTCAAAGGTGTTGATGAGAAAAGAATAAATTGATGGAATAAGTGATGCAAATATTCTATGACTCCCAGCTAATCCATCAATAACTATTTCCAGCATCTCTAGATTGATGATCACAAAACCTCCATAAATAAATAGGTGCAAAACAGCAACCAATGGGTTTTTGAACATTTTTTTTTGTCCAAGCGCCAATAAAAAAACATTATTCCACCTCTTTACTGGATTGTCATTCAACAATTCTGGTTGTCCCAATAAGATATTCCTCCTGATCTTTTTTACCTGCTTTGAGAATAAAAAAATGGAAGTGGCTAACGCAAATAGAAAAATAAATTGTTGTAAAATTTCCATGCTGTTGGGTTACAATTGCTAAATTACACGATGTAAACCATTTAAAAACAACGAATTCATGGAAAAAAAATATATACTCACAGAGCTCGTGGCTGAAATGAAGCTTCGGAGAATGGCTTTTGAGATTATTGAAAATAACAGAGAAGAAAAAATTCTTTTTCTTGCGGGGATAATGGACAATGGCATGGTGTTGGCTAGACAAATTAAGGCTTTCTTGGAAAACAATTCATCAATACAGGTTAAATTGATGGAAATAAAATTGGACAAGAAAAATCCGTTAGTGTGCGAAATAGTGGACGCCCCAATCATAAAAGATCAAGTGGTAGTGGTTATGGATGACGTTATTAACAGTGGAAAAACATTTCTGTATGCCTTGTTGCCATTGCTTAAAGAAATGCCGCGTAAAATTCAAACGCTAACTTTGGTGGAAAGAAGTTACAAGACGTTTCCTGTTCATGCTGATTATGTTGGAATATCGCTTTCTACAACATTGCAAGACCATATTTATGTTGAAGTTTTGGGCGAAAAAGTTATTGGGGCTTATCTTCAATGATCGTTACCTAAAAATACAATCCATAAAAACTAGTTTTTCCATTTGTGTTAAGTGAAATGACAGGTGCTGGAATTTTCAACACGTTTACCAAAGAAAATGCGGTTTTGAGTACTTTGTTTTTTGTTTTTATTTTTGTTAGATCAATGTCAGCCGAAATCATAAATTTCTTGTACCTCAGGATGTCATTTCGTGAATAAATGCTACCAGATGCGTCTGTCCATGTATTTTGATATCCTCCCAACATTCTTTCAGCACCGTACCCCAAGGCTAAGTTCAGCCAACTTGGAAAACGGCTTTCAGGAAAAAAAGATTTTACATTGATGCTCGCCCAATAGGTTTGTCCATTGTAATCCTTCAACAATTTCTCTACTTCTCCTGATCCAAACAATTCATCAGCTCTTCCTTTTAATGCCCCGTATTGAACTGGATGGTACGATAATTTTATCCTGATTCTTTGTTCATCCCACAACATTTCTTGTCCCAAATACAATGCTGCTCCAGATGTATTGGCCATGATATCAGGAATGCTGAATCCCCATTTGTCTGAGTATCCATCTAAAATTTCAATGATGCTTAAATATGCCATTCCACTAAAACTGCCAATCAGAACAGCTTTCTTTTTTTCAACTCCAGCCCATTGCCATAGTTTGCTGGTTTGTTCACTGATTTGGTAGGTTGACCATGCATGTCCAGCCTTGTCCATGTGCTGCCATTCTTTCCAATCATTATACAGGTGAAATTTGGTTCTCGGATAGTTGGCATACCACGCCTTGTTGAGTGAATAAAAAGATCCTCCCCATAAGCCAACTTGCACTGCTCCTAAAAGCAGCATCTTTTTCTTGTCAACTAAACTAGATTTCGTAGTAATTGAACCTAGATTTACTGTTTCTTTATCTTGTCCGTTAACATTAATTGTGCTGCAGATTCCAAAACAAAGGATGAAAATATTTAATATGATTGTACTTTTTATTGCTTTTTGTTTTAAATATCTCATGCTAGAAAAAATGAATAATTATTATGCAAATTAAGTCATGAAGTTAATTGCATTTAACGCATCCTGTGTTAAGTTTGTAAAAAATATAGGCACATGGAACTGGATATACAAATCAAAGTAGATCAGTGGTTGAATGGAAATTACGATACAGCCACAAAAGATGCCATCAGAGAATTGCAAGCATCCAATCCTTCAGAATTGGTTGATGCTTTTTACAAAGGATTGGAGTTTGGAACAGGTGGACTTCGTGGCATCATGGGAGTAGGAACAAACAGAATCAATCAATATACCATTGGCATGGCTACACAAGGTTTTGCCAATTATTTAGTCAAGTCATTCCCTGATCAACAAGTTAGGATTGCTGTTGCGCACGACAGCAGAAATAACAGCAGGTTATTTGCTGAAATTACAGCTAATGTAATGGCTGCAAACGGGATTCAAGTTTTTCTATTCGAGGCTTTACGTCCAACTCCTGAACTGTCATTCACAATCAGGCACCTGAAATGCCAAGGTGGGGTAGTCTGTACTGCTTCTCATAACCCTAGAGAATACAATGGATACAAAGCATATTTTAATGATGGGGGACAACTTGTTCCACCGCATGATAAAAATGTAATTATCGAAGTTCAAAAAATACAATCCGTTGATGAAGTGAAATGGACGGGTGGAGAATCAAATATTCACCTCATTGGCGATGAAATTGACAAGGAATACATTGCTATGGTTAAGGGACTGAGTGTATATCCAGATGTAATTGCACGTCAGAAAGACCTCAAAATAGTATATACACCCATTCATGGTACAGGCATTACATTGGTACCTGACGTGCTTTCGCAGTTCGGTTTCACCAATGTTAATCTTGTAGAAGAACAAATTGTGCCTGATGGTAATTTTCCTACTGTGGTGTATCCCAATCCAGAAGAAAGTGAAGCAATGAGCTTCGGACTAAATAAAGCCAAGGAAATTGATGCCGATATCTTATTAGGAACAGATCCTGATGCTGACAGAGTTGGAATTGGCGTAAAAGACAACCACGGGAATTGGATTTTGTTGAACGGAAACCAAACAGCAGTATTGGCTTTCAATTACATGATTGAAGCAAGGAAGAAAAAAGGCATTGCTCAGGCAAATGACATGGTTGTTAAAACCATCGTTACTACCGATATGATTGATATCATCGCGTCTAGAAATGACATTAACTGCTACAATGTACTTACTGGTTTTAAATGGATTGCTGAGTTGATTAAAGCAAAAGAAGGCAGCGAAAATTATGTAATTGGTGGTGAGGAATCTTATGGTTTGATGATAGGCGACCAATTGAGGGATAAAGATGCAGTTAGTGCAGTTGCCTTTTTGTGCGAAATGGCGGCTTATGAAAAAGATGCGGGAAAAAGTTTGTTTTCCAAATTGGTAGAGTTATATGTAGAATATGGTTTGTTCAGAGAACACCTTATCTCCATCACAAAAAAGGGCCGCGATGGTCAGGAACAAATTGCAGCCATGATGGATAGATTCAGAAATGAACCTCCACAGATGCTAGATGGGGTGGAAGTTGTGGCCATATTAGATTATGAAAAACAGGAAGCAAAGGATTTGAAGTCTGGACAAATCAGTACAATCGACTTGCCAAAAAGCAATGTTCTGCAATTTGTTTTGGTTGATGGGAGCAAAATTAGTGCACGCCCTTCTGGTACAGAGCCTAAAATCAAGTTTTATTTTAGTGTTCAAGGTATCATCAACAACAGTGAAGAATTTGATTCAAAATATGCTGAGTTGGGAAAAAGGATTGATAACATCATCATCGATTTGGCACCATAAAAAATATACAACATTTCATCACTGCGAAAAGGAGGTACTGATTAATGCGTTCCAACACTGAAACATACCTGCACAAAGGGATGAGAAAGAAAATGGTCGATGGTATAAGGGAGAAAGGAATTACGGATGAATCTGTTTTGGAAGCAATTTCTCAGGTACCAAGACATTATTTTTTGGATTCTGCTTTTGAAAAACATGCCTATGAAGAACGTGCTTTTTTAATAGGGGAGGACCAAACAATTTCACATCCATATACAGTTGCTTATCAAACACAATTGCTACAAATCAAGCCATTTGATAAAGTGCTTGAAGTTGGCACTGGTAGTGCTTATCAGGCATGTGTGCTGGCTGAATTAAAAGCAAAAGTTTTTACCATAGAGCGACAAAAAAAATTGTTTGACGCCAACAAATCTTTTGAGTTTTTACAGAACTATCCAACCATTAGAAGGTTTTATGGTGATGGCTTTGAAGGGCTTCCAACTTATGCGCCTTTTGATAAAATCATCATCACAGCTGCAGCTCCGTTTATTCCGGAAAAATTGATTAAACAATTAAAGTCAGGCGGAATAATGGTGATTCCTGTAAACGAAGGTGATGCTCAACGAATGATGCGGATAACAAAAAGAGCCGATGGAACTTTTGATGAAGAAAAATTTGATGAATTTTCGTTTGTTCCGATGTTGATTGGGAAAAAAGATTAAAAAAAATGCCGCATTGAGCGGCATTTTTTTTGTCTTTTTTTAGCATTTTATTGCATTTGCATTCCTTCTTGCATACCATCTGCACCAGTCTTATTGTTTTTTCTTTTGAATAGCGATACATCTACTTTTCCAAAACGATAATTGAAATTTAACCTGAATACCTGCCAATCTCTTCTTCTCGAATTGGTTTGTGTGAAATAAGTAGCCTCTGAATATGAGCCATAAATTTTTGTTTTGAGAACATCATTCATGCTCAAAGTAAGGGATCCTCTTTTTTCTTTTAAGAAATCTTTTTTAAGCGCAAATTCTAACCCATAATTTGGATTGATATAACCTTGAGCTGAGGTTTGCGTAAAACCACCCCAGCTACCGCCACCGCCACCAGAACGGCCACCACTGCTCCCTCTACCACCGTCGCCACCACCTTGTGGAAGAATAGATTTACTTCTGTAGTCAAAAGCAAGTTGCAGTGTGAAACTAGCTGGTAATTTTATGTTGGCATTCATTTTCCCAAAGAAACTCCAAATTGAATTGTTTACAGTAGAAGTAACATCTGTTGTGCTAATACTTGAGTTGTAAACATTAAGGTTTGATGTCAGTTCTAGCCATTTTGTTACAGGGTTTCTTGCTGTAAATTCAGCGCCGTAAGCCTGACTCTTGTTTGCATTTATATATGTGTTTATAAGCACATCTTTAGCCACCACAGCACTTGCTTCTTTAACTTGAGCCCTTGTAATCAAGTCAGTTGTATTTTTATAATACAAGGATACCAAAATGCTATTTCCTTTTTTCATACTCTTTTGATAATTCATTTCAACCGAGTTGGTAAACTCAGGTTTTAAACCCGGATTTCCCCTGCTGATGTTCAATGAATCAGAATAATCTACGAATGGTAATATCTGAAAAAAGTTTGGTCTTTGGATTTTTCTCGCCACACTGAATTGAAGATCTTGCGTTTGGTCAATTTGATGGGTTAAATTTAAACTTGGAAATAAGCTCAGAGGGAAGCTGTTACCAAAAGTTTTGCCATTCGTAATTAATGTACCTGTGTATTTAGAACTTTCTGCCCTCAATCCCAATTGATAGCTGGTTTTTGTTCCAATCACGTTGCCATAGGTTCCATAAGCAGCAATCACCCTGTCATTATACTTATAGTTCGCATTCAGTGAAAAAACAGGCATGTAATCATTCAGAAGAAAATCGTAAATGTAGTTAAGGTTCTTGCTTTCAAAGTCACGTATCGCAGCTCTAAATCCAAATTCCACCTTCGATTTT
>CANLED010000129.1 GCA_947489175.1 Chitinophagaceae bacterium
GTAAATGCTTGGTTGGTTGTAAATATAAAACTGTAGAAGCTTAAAAATTTCAAACAGGATAAAAAGAAATGTTAATTACACAAAACCCCCTAATCCCTCAACAACTAAACAACTAAACTTTCTCAACCCTCTCAACCCTCTCAACCTTCCCGATTCGTGCTTCGCACTCTCGGGATCTTCGACTTCAACCTCTTCAACCTCTTCAACCCCCTCAACTACCTCAACCCCTCAAGCTCCATCAATCCACTTTTCAATTACCTCAGCAAAGTATCTATGTTCTAGTTGGTGTATTTTAGCAGCAAGTGTTTCAGGCGTTTCGTTGTATTCTATAGTAACGGTTGACTGAAAAACTGTTTTACCATGGTCGTATTGTTCATCAACCAAATGAATGGTGATTCCACTCTCTTTTTCTCCAGAAGCAATAACAGCTTGATGAACTTTATCACCATACATGCCTTTTCCTCCGAAATTAGGTAGGAGAGCGGGATGGATGTTGATAATTTTATCTGGAAATGCTTGTATGAGGTATTGAGGAATTTTCAACAGAAAACCAGCTAGTATAATATGTGTAATTCCTTCATTTTGAAGGAGTTGAAGGCTATTTTGATTTTCATTCAACGATTCTTTTGTTATAAATATGCTTTTGATGCAGTACTTTTTAGCAACATCAATAATACCTGCATCTGGGCGATTGTAAACAATAAGTGATACAGTTATAAGTGGATGATTTTCAAAGAATTGTATGATTTTTTCAGCATTGCTGCCCTTTCCAGATGCGAAGATGGCTAATTTGAATTGGGCAATATTTTCAGCAGTTTTTTTAATGAATCCCATTTTAGCGAGGATTTTCTTTTCGTAGTTCCAGAAAAACTTGAACTGACCAAAAAAGAACGAAACAATCAATATTATGACTTGATAACCGAAAATGAGTATTGAAAGGCGCAAAAAAAGCTTCCATACCAGGAGAGTGCTTTCATCGAAGCCAACCCAGCTAGTAATACTCCTTGAAATATAGGCTGTAAGGGAACCTGTAACGGCGAAGGTGCATAAGATCAGCACCAATTGTGTTCCGGTTACTTTCCACTTTTGCTTAAGTTTGTTAAACATGATGCAAAGAGAAGGAAAAAACCAATGCGCAGTTAATTTGATATGTGTTAATATTTTAATTGTTGTTTGTCTTACGTTTTCATGACAATTCGAGATTAAAAAATTGATTATTCTGCTAAAACCCTTTGTGGGTCTACATTAAAAAAAAATTCAGGATGTTGATATAATGTTGAAATCCTGTCTTAAATTTGCACCGAATTTCGGGAGTCCCTTCCTTTTCAACATAATTCACAGCGGGTATGAATCAGAAAAGAAAAATATTTCAGAGGCTTTATTCAGCTTTCATTTTTACGGCGTTGTTTTCAATTACGTTATTGACCAATGGTCAGGACGGAAAAGCGCTCTTTAATCAGAAGTGTGCTTCTTGTCACGCTATTGATAAACAGTTGGTTGGTCCAGCTCTTAAGGGAGTTGAGGACCGTTGGGATGACAAAAAAATGCTCTACGAATGGGTTAGAAACAGTGCGGCTGTTATCAAAAAAGGTTATCCTAGGGCTGTAGCTGTTTATGCAGAATATAATAAGGTACAGATGAGTCTTTTTCCTGAGTTGAAAGATCAGGATATTGATGCCATCTTAGGTTATATTAATACTGGGGGTGCTAAAGCGGCTGCAACTAGTGCTGCTCCTACTGCAGGAGATACAGGCGCTGGAAGTCAGGAAGAGTCTGACTCAAATCTTCTTTATGGGGTATTGACATTGGTTTTGGCGCTTATTGCCATGATTCTTTTGCAGGTAAACAGCAATTTGCGTAAAATTTCTGATGAATCTGAGGGTGTTAAATCTGCAGAGCCGATTCCATTCTATAGAAACAAGGCTTATATAGCTATAATTACCATTATTTTATTCATGGGTGGTGGTTACTTAACTTTTCAAGGCGCACAAGGTCTAGGAAGGTCTAAGAATTATCAGCCAGAGCAACCAATATACTATTCTCATACCGTACATGCAGGGATAAACCAAGTAAATTGTCTTTATTGTCATGGTGGTGCTCAAGAGAGCAAGCATGCTAACATACCTTCGGTGAATGTTTGTATGAACTGTCACATGGGTATCAATGAATATGTTAAAGGACCGCAGTTGTTTAGAGAAGATGGATCAAAGGTTGACGGAACAGCTGAAATTCAAAAGCTTTATCAATATTCAGGATGGGATCCTGCTGCTAAGAAATACACTAGTAAGCCTAAAGCAATTGAGTGGGTAAGGATTCACAATTTACCAGACCACGTATACTTCAATCATGCTCAGCACGTAACTGCAGGCAAGCAACAGTGTCAGACTTGTCATGGTGAAATTCAGAAAATGGGTGAAGTTTATCAGTATAGCGATTTAAGCATGGGATGGTGTATAAACTGTCATAGGGAAAGCAAGGTGCAATTCACTGAAAATAAGTTCTACAGTATTTATGAGAAGTTTCATGAAGACTTGAAGAACAAGAAGATCGACAGTGTAACTGTTGAGAAGATAGGTGGAACAGAGTGCCAAAAATGTCATTATTAATAATTAGAGGAATTAGAAAAAAGTATATACTACTCACAACCTTACAACTGATATGAAGCAAAAAAAATATTGGCAGAGTTTCGGTGAATTACAGCACAGCGAAAGCTACCAAGACGGAGTACAGGATGAGTTTGGCGAAGATTTACCTTCTGCTGAACCACAAAGCAGTTTTCTTGAGGAGAAAGCTCCGAGGAGAGATTTCCTTAAGTATTTAGGATTTAGTACAGCAGCCGCTGCCGCAGCGGCCAGTTGTGAGATGCCTGTAAAAAAGAGCATACCTTATATTAACAAGCCAGATACAATCATCCCAGGTGTAGCCAATTATTTTGCAACTACTTATGTTCAAGATGGTGATGCCATTCCTGTTGTTGCTAAAGTTCGTGATGGTAGGCCTATCAAGATAGAGGGAAATGATCTTTCTTCTGTTACCAAGGGTGGAACTTCAGCTAGGGTTCAGGCTTCAGTTTTGGGATTGTATGATACTGCACGTCTTCGTTTTCCGTTAGCCAATGGAAAAGAAGTTAGTACATTTGATGCATTCGATAAATTGGTTGCTCAATCACTTGCCGGTACAGGTGGCAAACCTTTTGTTTTGCTAACCGAAACAATTACTTCAATTACTTCTAAGAATATCATTGCTGCATTCATCGCAAAATATCCTGGTTCACGTCATATTCAATATGATGCAATTTCAGCAAGTGGTATTTTGAATGCAAACGCTGCATCTTTTGGCAAGCGTTCAATACCTTCTTATCAATTTGATAAAGCAACAACTATAGTAAGTCTTGGTGCTGATTTTCTCGGTACTTGGCTTAGTCCAGTAGAATACGCTCGTCAGTATGCTGTAGGTCGCAAAATCGATCAGAAAAAGATCGAAATGAGCAGACACATTGTATTTGAGAGCATGTTAAGTTTGACTGGTGCAAATGCTGATGATCGTTACAATCACCTTCCTTCTGAAGAAGGTGCGGTTGCGTTAGCATTGTATGCAGCTTTGGGTGGAAGTGCAGTAGCTCCTGCTTTTAAAGATGAACGTCTTAAAAAAGGAATCAAAGCCGCTGCAGACTCTTTGAAAAAATCTGGTTCTTCATCATTGGTGGTAAGCGGTAGTAACAATGTTGATGTTCAATTGGTGGTTAATGCCATCAATCAACTGCTTGGTGCTTACGGCAATACAATCGATTGGGGAACTACTTTAAATACTCGTCAGGGTGATGATGCAGCGATGGTTCAGCTCGTTCAGGAAATGAACGACGGAAAGATTGGTGCATTAATGATTCATGGCGTAAATCCTGCTTACGATTATTTCGAAGCAAAGAAATTTGAATCTGGATTGAAGAAAGTTGTTTCAATTTCTTTCAATGACAGATTGGATGAAACTACCACACTTTGTAATTATGTTTTGCCGGACAATCACTTCCTTGAAAGTTGGGGTGATGCTGAAATGAAAGCTGGTTTCTTGAGTTTCATTCAGCCAACTATCGCACCATTGTTCAAAACAAGAGCGTTCCAAACTTCTTTGTTGAAATGGAGTGGCGATACTACTACTTACGGCGATTATTTCAAACAATATTGGCTCACTAAGTTTGGCTCACAAACTGCATGGGATAAGGCTTTGCAAGATGGTGTTGTAGAAACACCGTCTGCTACTTCAGCTGGCAGTTATAATGGAGCTGCATTATCATCCATCTCAAGCACATTGGGAACAGTTTCAAATTCAGGTAAAACTGAGTTGGTTGTTTATCCTAAGGTTTCAATGGGATCAGGGAAAGATGCTAACAATCCATGGCTTCAAGAAATGCCTGATCCAATTACCAAAGCAACTTGGGATAACTATGCTGTTATTTCTTATGCAATGGCTAAGGAATTGGGCATTGTAATAGATGATAATTATGAGGTAGAAGTTGATAAGCCAGTTATTAAAATTAAGATAGGATCTATCGAGTATTCTTTACCAGTTCTTGTAATTCCTGGTTTGCATAAAAATGTAATTGCAGTTGCACTTGGGTATGGTCGCTCAGAAGGTGCAGGTAAAGCTGCTGCGAATGTTGGTCAAAACGCATTCCCTCTTGTAGGCTTTAACGGAAAGACTTTCACATACAGCGTTTCAAATGTAACATTTGAAAAAGCCAAAGAGAGTTATAAAATAGCATATACACAATCTCACAATCAGTATGAAGGTCGTGATGAAGTTGTTCGTGAATATTCATTGGATGAATTCAAGAAAAACCCAACAATTCTAGCTGATATTAGGCATGAATTGGTTGAGGATTATGCAAAAAATACAAACGATTACGCTAAAGAGGGAACACTTTATCCAAGTCATCCATACCCTGGACCTAAGTGGGGAATGAGCATAGATCTAAATAGTTGTATAGGTTGTGGAGCTTGTACTGTTGCTTGTACTTCTGAAAATAATGTTGCTGTTGTGGGTAAAAAAGAAGTAATGCGCGCTCATGAAATGCATTGGCTTCGTATAGATAGGTATTTTGCAACTTATAGAGATGATTCGGGTACAGATAATTTGGATGATTTAAATGTGGTTTTCATGCCAATGCTTTGTCAGCATTGTGATAACGCCCCTTGTGAGAATGTTTGTCCAGTTAATGCTACCAACCACAGCAGTGAAGGACTAAATCAAATGACTTATAACCGTTGTATTGGTACAAGATATTGTGCAAACAACTGTCCTTATAAAGTTCGTCGTTTTAATTGGTCTGATTACATGGGAGCTGATAGTTTTGCGGATAACCAACGCGAAGTATTAGAAGATTCTGTGATGATGATGAATGATGATCTTACTAGAATGGTATTGAATCCAGATGTAACCGTAAGATCTCGTGGTGTTATTGAAAAATGTTCTTTCTGTGTACAGCGTTTACAAGAAGGTAAGTTGAAGGCTAAGAAAGAAAATAGGCCTCTAGAGACAGGTGCTGAAGGAAAGTGGGATATCAAAACTGCTTGTCAACAAGCTTGTCCTACAAATGCCATTGTTTTTGGCAATGTAAATGATAAGAAAAGTCCGGTGAGTAAAATCAGGAACGAAGAGCAGACAAATAGATTGTTTTATGTCCTTGAGCAAATACATGTACTTCCAAATGTAAGCTACCTGGCTAAAATTAGGAATACTGAAAGGCATGTAGGCGTTGCTGAAGAATCACACCATGAAGCTGCAGCAGCAGGAGTAGAACACAAAGAGGAAAAGAAAGCTGAAGCATCACATTAATTAAAAGAAAGTAGCGAATTCTCATAAATGACCAACAAATGAGTGTAACAAAGTACGAATCACAGATTAGAGAACCATTGGTGAATGGTAACAAGACTTACCGTCAAGTTACCCAAGACATCGTTCATACCATTGAAGCGAAGCCAACAAGGCTTTGGTACATCGGATTTTATATATCCGTAGCCCTGCTTATGTTTGGTGCATATTCTGTTTATCGTGAGGTAGTTTACGGTATCGGACAGTGGAATGTAAACCGCACAATTGGTTGGGGTTGGGATATCACTAACTTCGTATGGTGGGTAGGTATAGGACATGCGGGTACATTGATTTCTGCAATTCTACTTCTATTCCGTCAGGGTTGGAGAACAGGTGTTAACAGAGCTGCTGAAGCGATGACGATATTTGCGGTAATGTGTGCAGGCCAGTTTCCGATCTTCCACATGGGAAGGGTTTGGATGGCATTCTTTACATTGCCTTATCCAAATACACGTGGACCATTGTGGCCGAATTTTAATTCTCCATTG
>CANLED010000130.1 GCA_947489175.1 Chitinophagaceae bacterium
TTTTTGATGATTGAAGACTGCTATGTTCTTCAGTAATTAGGGGTTCTGTTGCATAGTGTTGTATATTAGCCCAGCCTGTTTCACTAAACAGTAGAGCCAATATCACAATAATTGTACTGATCGTAGAGATCTTTCTCATTGTTTTTACTTTTGGTTTTTTATTTTGATTCTGCTATGATTACGATATTGTTTTGTTATTACAAAATCAGTGGTGGCTTCTAATGATTGAAGCAACACTTTTAAATTGTCGTCGCTAAAATACTTGTTATTGTTTTATTGGCAATTTTTTCGGATTCAATTCTTAAAGTTATTTTAAATATCAACTCAATAAAAATAGCAGAATCTTCTTCCACTGAATTTGAGTTTCAAATTAATGTAGAAGATTTTATCATTGAGGAAGAAAATAAATTCTTGGAAATCAATAAGTTAATTGAGGCATTGGATAAAATTCCGCCCAGACATAGGGAAATTTTATCCTTGAGGTTCTATAGTAAATTGGAGTATGCAGATATCTGATCGGTAACGCGAATCACTTATCAACTGGCAAGAAATCAGCTTTCATCTGCCGTTACAAGGGTAAAACGATCATTTCAGAAAATAGTTAGGAAAAAAATCTTGAGAAAATCCTTAAAGCTCTTCAAATTCTATATAATCGTCTTTATCAACCTTTGGTTTTTTAACCCTTTCTTCTTGTTTAGGCGGGGTTTGTCCAAATCCTTGTCCACTAGCTTGCTCTTGTCGCACAGAATCAAATTGTTTTTTTACCTGTTTGGTTGTTCTGTACAAAGGAATCACTAGGTTGAATATAAACCTATAAGCGAAGTAAATGGCAAAGCCAATGAGTATATAGCGATACATTTTGCAAAGTTAATAGATTTATGCAAACAGGCAAATTGAAGGGATAAATCCTTATTATTTTACTTTCAGTAAAGAAATCAATAATTCCCTCTTTATTCTATCGTCCTTGTAATTCATTGAAAATCAATTTGGAATATATTCCTAAATAGCCTGGGGTTTTAACCCCAGGTGATTGAGCATGAGGATTCAAATTATTCTATCGTCCTTGTAATTCATTGAAAATCAATTTGAAATGTATTCCTCAATAGCCTGGGGTTTAAACCCCAGGCTATTGAGCATGAGGGATGGGGATGGGCAAAATGCAAAAGGGGTTTGATGCTTCTAACCACTAATTTTATATGGTGTTTACCTTCTTATTGTTTCCCTTGAAAAAAATCACCTAGCTTATTGGCCATCTTCTCTACAAAATTGCCTATGCCAGCCTGAAGTTTTTCGCTTTCCATAAAACGACCTGCCATGTCTCCCCAAAAATCACCTTTTTGCTTCTTTTTTCTCCCAAAAAATGAATTGATCGTCATGCCAAAGTAATTGGCTTTTAGGTTTTGCAGGTTTTCATCTAGCCTAAATTCAATGTCTTTTTGCCTTGCCTTGAGTGACTGTATTTTCTTATCCAGAGAATTGATATCATGTATGGTATTGCTCATGAGTGTTTAATTTATTTCATCTTCTTCTTGAAGAGAAGCTTGTAAAAATAAGCGGATGAAAGGGTTTACAAACAAGGGTTTCCTGAAAATGATGGAAATGAAAATGATCAATAAAAAAACAAATGCTCCACACAAAAATCCCAAGGTTGCACTCCCCAATAGGGTTGACATAAACCAGGAAAATGCGATCACTAAAAAGAGCAGAAAAAACAGCATCATAAAGCTGACAATAAATATCAACAACAATAAACTGATTGTTTTCGACAAAATTCGAATAGAAGTCAGTTTTAATATTTTTATCCGGGTGTCAACATATTCGTTGACGAGTTTTTTATTGTCTTGGTAAAAGTCGTTTAGGTTTTCTTTCGATTCCATATTCAATATGATATTCAATAAAATTAAGTTATTAGCTTGATCTAAATATGATTTTGGTTAGGTTATGGCTTGTTTTAAGTCACCATTTTAGTTTAAAGGTTTTTAGTTTAAGGTTTAATGGTTGGCTACAGAAGTGAAATACATGATTTTTTTGCTGTTACGCTGAAACTACCTATATTTGCAACACATAAAAGAGAAGTGAAGGGAACGGAGGCGTTCCCTTCTTTATTTGATAGACCATGGCAACAGAGGAAAAAGTACAAGGAATCACAAAATTAGTAGAAACACTGCTAGAGGCAGAACCTGCTTATTTCATCGTTGAAGTAGGTATCCGCCCAATAAGTAACATCAGCGTTTTTATTGACGGCGATGCGGGAGTTACCATTGAAAAATGTGTGCGTATCAACAAGTCCTTATACAAAGGAATCGTTGAAACAGCAATTTTCCCGGATGGTGAATTTTCTTTGGTGGTTTCCTCTCCCGGAATAGATGAGCCGCTCAAATTGACCCGCCAATACATTAAAAATATAGGCAGGGAACTAGAAGTGGAAACAACAGAAGGTGCAGAAATTGAAGGAAAATTGATTGCAGCAGACCACGCTGGGATTGAGTTGGATGAAGAGAAAGGAAAGGGGAAGAAGATGGAAACAATCAAACATTTCATCTTGTTTGATCAAATCAAGTCAGCAAAAGTTAAAGTAGTATTTTAAAATAGCAAAAAGAACATTAAATGAATGTTTTATGGCAAGTATCAATTTAATTGAATCGTTTCAGGATTTTAAGGAGGCAGAGAATATCGATCGTCCTACCCTCATGAAAGTATTAGAAGATGTCTTCAAAACACTTTTGAGAAAGAAATACGGGTCAGACGAAAGTTTCGACGTAATTGTGAACACAGAAAAGGGTGACCTTGAAATTGTTCGAAGAAGGATGATTGTTGAAGATGGTGCCGTTGAAAACCCACTTGTTGAAATTGCTTACAGCGATGCTGTTAAAATTGAACCAGATTTTGAAGTGGGTGAAGAACTTTATGAAGAGGTTGAAATCTTGGATTTCGGCCGCAGGGCTATCTTGGCAGCTAAACAGACCTTGGCAAGCCGTATTGGTGACTTGAAAAAGAATGCACTGGTACAAAAATATGAAGACCGCATTGGTGATATCATCAACGCTGAAGTTTATCAGGTTTGGAAAAAAGAGGTATTGCTTATCGATGAAGATGGCAATGAACTAATCCTTCCAAAATCTGAGCAAATTCCAGCCGACTATTTCAAAAAAGGCGAAAGCATCCGCTCTGTAATTAAAAAAGTAGAGCTTAAAAACAATGCACCGGTAATTATTCTATCAAGAACACATCCTTCATTTTTAGCTAAATTGCTAGAAATAGAGGTTCCTGAAATCTTTGATGGTTTGATAGTTATCAGAAAAATTGTGCGTGAGCCAGGTGAAAGGGCGAAGGTTGCCGTAGAAAGTTACGACGATCGCATTGATCCAGTTGGAGCTTGCGTTGGTATGAAAGGAAGCCGTATTCACGGAATTGTTCGTGAATTGAAGAATGAGAACATCGATGTCATTAACTTTACAAACAATATTCAACTGTTGATCCAGCGTTCTTTAACGCCGGCCAAAATCACCAGGATGAATATCGACAATGAAGGCAAACGCGCTGAAGTTTTTGTTTCCCCAGACCAAGTGTCTCTAGCCATTGGAAAAAGAGGGGTTAACATTAAATTAGCGGAAGACCTAAGCGGTTTCGTAATTGATGTATATCGCGATAACGAGGGAGAAATGGCTGAATACGACATCGACCTAGAGGAATTTAGCGATGAGATTGAAGCATGGATCATTGAAGAGCTAAAACGCATTGGTTGTGACACAGCCCGAAGCGTGCTTGATTTGACCCCAACTGAGTTAGAGCGCAGGACTGATCTCGAAAAAGAAACAATCGAAGAAATTCGTGAAATTCTTAGGTCAGAATTTGAAAAGGATTAATTGTTAGTAGTTTTATAAAAGGTATCTAAGCATAAAAGCTCAAGGAGGATCAATGTCAGAAGCAAACACACCCAGGTTAATGGCCGCGGCCAAGGAATTCAACATCGGAAAAGACACGTTGGTAGATTTCCTTGTAAGCAAAAATTTCAGTAAGGATGATCTCAAGCCAACATCCCGCTTAACGGAAGATATGTACCGTTCTTTGCAACAGGAATTTTCTTCGGATAAGGCGGCGAAAGCGAAGAGTGATGCTATTGAAATACCAAAGGGTAGTTCAGGAGAAGCAAAAAGGAAAAGAGACGAAGAAGAAATTCTTTTCAAAAAGGATGCAAAGAAAAAGGCAGAAGTGGCAGCTCCTGCTGTTTCTATACAGATTCCTTTCCCAGAAGAAGAGCAAATACCAGAACCCGCAGATGAGCAAGTTTTTGAAGAAACCATAGCACCAGTTGCTGAACCTGTTATTGAGCCTTTAGTTGAGCCGGTTATTGAACCAATCCCAGCTCCCCAACCGATTCCTGAAGTTGTTCCAGAAATTGAAACTAATACAACTCCAGCGCCTGTTGTTGAAAATGAGCAAGAACAAATTCCTGAGCCTGTAGAAGAAGTTATCCCTGAGGTTGTTGTTGAAAAAGAAACAGTGAAAGGTCCGGCTGAAATTGATTACCTAAAAATCGAGGCCCCTGAATTGGATGGACCTAAATTTTTGCATAAAATTGACCTTAATGCAATTGATTCATCAACTCGTCCTAAGCGTGGTGCGTCAATTAAAAAGTCACAAGAAACCCCAGTTCAAAGAGTAGCTGCTCCTGCAAAAGAGCAGGTTGTTGTTAAATCACCTCCTGCTAAGGGCATGCCTGAAAAGCCGGTTGCAAGCCAACCCACTCCTGAAATTCCATCAGCGCCTCTGGCACCTGAAATGGTGAAGATCAATGCGCCTGAATTGGAAGGTCCAAAAATCATCGGAAAAATAGTATTAACGCCAGAAAATGATGATAGAAGCAGGGGAGCAGATGAAAAAAGAAAGCGTAAACGCATTCCAATAGAGAAGAAAGAGGCAGAACGACAAAAGCCAATGCTTCAAAAAGACGCCGGTGGCAGTGCGCCTGCTAAGTCACACGGTGGCATTCAAAAAGCAACTCCTCCTCGCACTGGTGGGCCAAGAATGGCCATCAGAAAAGATAAAGATGTTAAGGAAATCGATGAAAAAGAAATCCAAAACAAGATAAGAGAAACACAGGCCAAACTTTCTGGAGGCGGTGGCTCCAAAGCAAAAATTACCAAATCCAAAATGCGTCGCCTTAAGCGCGAAGAAATGGAAGCTGGTTCTGAAGGGGAAGACACCAAAATTCAACTCACTGAGTTCATCAGTGTAAGTGAATTGGCTAACCTCTTGGATGTAAACTTTGCTGAAATCATTGGAAAATGTATGAGTCTTGGTATCATGGTGTCAATCAACCAACGTCTCGATGCGGAAGTTATTGAACTAGTTGCTGGTGAGTTTGGCTATGAAGTTGAGTTCATAGACATGGAGAAGCAAATGGAGATGGAAGAGCAAGACGATCAAGACCAAGTTGAAGATACCATTCCTAGAGCTCCAATTGTTACCATTATGGGACACGTAGATCATGGTAAAACATCATTGCTGGATTATATCAGGAATGCAAATGTAGTAGCCGGTGAAGCGGGTGGTATTACACAACATATCGGTGCGTATCATGTTGATTTGCCTACAGGGAAATCTATTACCTTCCTCGATACTCCTGGTCATGAAGCCTTCACCGCCATGCGTGCTCGTGGTGCAAAGGTAACCGACTTGGCTATTATAGTTATTGCGGCAGATGATGCTGTAATGCCACAAACAAAAGAAGCCATCAGCCATGCCCAAGCAGCAAATGTTCCCATGATATTTGCCATCAATAAAATTGACAAAGACGGAGCAAATCCTCAGAAAATATATGAGCAGCTTGCTGGTATGAATATCCTTGTTGAAGAATGGGGTGGAAAATACCAAAGTCAAGAGCTTTCTGCGAAACAAGGATTGAATGTAGATAAGCTTTTAGAGAAAATATTGCTTGAAGCAGAATTGCTTGAACTTAAATCAAATCCAGATAAAGAAGCTATTGGTACCGTTATTGAAGCAACGTTGGATAAGGGTAGGGGTTATGTAGCTACCATCCTCGTTCAAAACGGAACCTTGAAATTGGGAGATCTTGTAGTGAGCGGTCAGCATTTTGGCAGGGTTAAAGCAATGGTGAACGAAAGAAACAAAAAGGTTGAATCTGTACCTCCAGCAACACCCGTTTTGATTCTTGGATTAAATGGAGCTCCTCAGGCTGGTGAGAAATTCAAGGTTTATCATGATGAATCTGAAGCCAAAGAAGTAGCAGGTAGAAGGGCACAGATTTTACGTGAACAAGGTATCAGGACGAAGAAACACATCACATTGGATGAGATTGGACGTCGTTT
>CANLED010000131.1 GCA_947489175.1 Chitinophagaceae bacterium
AATCTTGGGGAATAGTTATATAACCTGAAAAATAATTTTGATCAATAACCAATTTAACTTTTGCTTTTTCAACACCATTTCGATCAACCAACTGAACGGAGATAAACTTTGACGTATTTTCTTTATCTGAGATTTCACCATTTATCCAAACTTTTTCTCCAACAATATAAACATGCTGATCAGATTGTATGGTCATTTCTAAAATACTCTTTTGTTGGGCAAATGCCCCAGCATTGACAATTAAAATCATCAATAAAATCAACGCTGCTTTCAATTTGAGTTCATTTTTCATTACCAAAACAATGGTTTTACATTTGTCCCTTTTGTCAACCTACAATCAACACAATACTTACTGGCTATGGCCAATTGTCCACTCAATGTTTCAAAATATGCAGGCAACAAGCCTGGGTCTTTTTTCAACATCTCAATTGCATCAGCAGGTCTTTTTGCAATTACAGGGCAACTTTCTGAATCATCAATAGGAGGCCAAACATTTAATTGAGAATTTTTTATAAAGATCCTTTTTTCAGAAATTTTTGCTACAGAAACATATCCAACTACTTTTATTGTTGCATCATTGGTGCAACGAATATTTGTCGGCATTTTAGAAGGCTGCGGATCAAATAGACTTCCCGTAAGCTCCGTGTTCTTCTTCAGTATATTCCAAAAATTGTACGCATCTTTTGACAGTCCAATTTGTTTTACTAAAATACTATACCTCACAGATAGCTTGTCATTTGATTTAAACATTGAAGTCAGTGGCTGATAGCTTACAACATCATCTGATAGTGATATCGTGTTGTTGATGATGATACTTTTTGATGAATCATTTTTCCAACAAGTATAAATTTGATCACCGAACGAACGTGAAATAACTTGACCATTTACAAAATCCAATTCACTCTGAATCCATGCATGTCGCTCAAATGTTTCAATAAATTCCCAACGATAATATCGAGTACTATTTGTTTGGTCATGTGTATGCACAAACAAATCAAGTCCATCCGGCTGCTTCCAGGTTATGCTATCGATCGCAGGTGTTGCAATGGCAGCTTCTAATGTAGATTCAAATTTTTTTCCGCTTGCGGTTTCTATGAGCAGTTTATAACTTCCCTTCTCCGGTAAATTTAATACCGCTTGATATGTACCCGATGCTATTTCACTCAACAACCAGCTGTTTCCAGCACCTGAAACGATGCTCACTTTTGCCTTTTTTTCTGGTGGATTTGAATTATTTGATTGCAATGTTTTAAGTCCACTTAACTTGAAAATATTTTCAGCATTATTGCCTACAGCAATTGTTCCTTCTACAATTAAAACCGTTTCATCCACTACACCATCTGGAGCTTCA
Organism: Chitinophagaceae bacterium; assembly: GCA_947489175.1. GTDB lineage: Bacteria > Bacteroidota > Bacteroidia > Chitinophagales > Chitinophagaceae > Pollutibacter. The sequence continues at coordinate 1,352 of CANLED010000131.1, forward strand.
AAGGGCTTTTTGCAGTGCACAAAGAATGCACAAATCATGAGAAGTGTAAAAAATATTTTCATCAAAATCTTAAGTTAAATGAAAGGAATGGAATTGCAGTGGCGAAAACAGATAATTGATACCCTTTAATATTGCCATCTTCTAAAGTGAAATATACAGAATATGGATTATCCCTTCCGGTTATATTGTATATTCCGAAGGTCCATGAATTATGCACTTTTTGCTTTAGCTTGTGATTTCCTTCTAATGTCATCGACAAATCTGTCCTAAAAAAATCAGGAATTCGATATGCATTTCTTTCAGAATAATAAACCCTTGGTGATCCTCCCATGTTAAACGTTCCGATGGGCATGGTTATTGGTCGACCAGTGCTGTAAGTAGATGTCATAGAAATGCTGAATCTCTGTGAGAATCTATAATTGCTCACCAAACTTACTACATTAGGCTTATCAAAATTTGCAGGATAATAATCCCCTTTATTAATAGTCTCTCCTGCATCAGAATCATCTACTTTTAAAAATGTGCGAGAGTAGGTATAGCTTAACCAACCATTCAATTTGCCAGTAGGCTTTTTAACAAGAAACTCCAACCCATAAGCCTTACCTTTTGTGCTTAGAACATCTCGTTCAATGGCCTCGTTTAAAATCAACTTTGCACCACTTTTGTAATCTAAATAATTCTTACTTCTCTTAAAATATGCTTCAACAGATAGTTCTATTCCCTTGTTTCCTGGCTGCGTATAGAACCCTGCAGAAAACTGCTCCCCTATTTGTGGTTTCACGTATGGATCACTCAACTTCCAAATATCGGTGGGTGAAATTGCCGTAGTATTTGTAATCATGTGGATATACTGTCGCAATGTATTGTAACTGAATTTTATTGAGGACTTGCTACTCAATAAATATCGTGCGGATAAGCGGTATTCTGGGCCCTGATACGGCTTAATCAACTGTCCATTTTTGTACTGTACAGAACCAATAACTGTTGTTTCATTGCGTGGCTGTCCTGGCACATATTGGTAAATTTCTTGTGCCCCTAAATACCTATAATAACTGTACCTCAACCCTGCTTGAACGGACAATTTTTCAGTGACAGAATACTGATCTCCTAAATAAATTGATGTTTCAGTAGCCTTCTCATTTTCCAATTTCAATGGCTTGATAATCGATGATGTATTCAATGGATTGATCTCTCCGGGTTTCAAATCATACAACAAGTGCTGTACCCCAAAATTGATGTCGTGCTTATTGTCTGGGGCATACTTAAAGTCTGCCTTGGTTCCAATTTGCTTTACTCCAAACCCTATATCAAATGCATCAAGTGGATTACTTCGTCCTTCAACAGTATAATTATATTGGTTCAAAACATTCGACAAAACTGCATACAATTTATTGGTGAATGTATGTTTCCATTTTATGTTGATATTTCTATTGATGTATGCATAAGTAGAATCTGCTGTTAGTTTAAACCTGTCGCTACTGGCATATCCAGAAAGAAAAATCCTGTCCTTATCAGAAAATGTATGCGAGAAATGCATCATGAAATCATAAAAAGAAGCCTTGCTGCTTTTGAAGGTTGGATCAGGAATTTGCTTCAACAACCAGTTTGAATATGTTACCCTACCTCCCAAAAGAAAGGTAGTTTTTTCGCTGCCTAGTGGACCTTCTAACGTAAACTTACTGGTGAGTGGACCCAATCCTGCGGTACCCGTAATTTTCTTGCTGTTACCATCCCTGGTTGTTACATCCATGATGGATGAAATCCTTCCACCGAATTTTTCAGGTATCGCACTTTTGTACAATTCCAAACCACGCACGATTTCAGGATCTACTGCAGAGAAAAATCCAAATAAATGTGTTGGATTGAACAAGGTCATGTCGTTGAGCAAAATCAGGTTCTGATCAGTAGCGCCTCCCCTAACATTATATCCTGCAGTTCCCTCACCAACTGATGTTACACCAGGCAGGGTGAGCAAAGATCTCATCAAGTCTGTTTCTCCAAAGATGGCTGGAATTTGTTTTATTGTTTTTATGCTAAGTCGCTCAACACCCATCTGCATTCCCCGCACATTCGATTGCTTTTGTGCAACAACAATGGTTTTTAAGCTGCGTACTTCTTCTCTCATCTCCATTTCAAGCTTTCCATTGCCTTGTACATTTACCTGCCTGATCAACTCTTTCATGCCCACGCTGCTAATTTTCAAGATATGGCGACCCTTGGGAACAGTGATGGAATAAAAACCAAATCCATCTGTGGAAACAACCTTACCACCTTCCACTGCTACTGTTGCTGAACTCAACGGTTCCCCACTGGTGGCATCCCTCACATAACCTGAAATAACAGCTGAGGTAGATGTTCCACCTTTTATACCAATCGCATACACTATGTTTTCCATTTTAGCTATTACGGTATTCCCATAGAGCTCATTGGATGATGTATCAACTTTTTCCTTTCCTGTACGCTTCACAAAAAAATCAGACGGGAGCTTGCTATTGAATGAAAAACCCTTGGTGATAAAAATTCTTCCTTGGCTGTCTTTTACAAAAACAAAATCAGTGCCCTCAAATATTTTGACCAACACTTCATCTAATGACCCTGTTGCACGAATTATTTTTATTTCATTTGTTTGCTTCTTATCATAATAAAAAACATAGGGATTATTTTTTTCTAATTCAGAAACCAAGCTGTCAAACGGCGACCTGCTTTGTGCAAACACACCATTGACCAATTGAAATAAAACAATTATTACCAGTATATATTTTTTCACCAACCTTCAGATTCTGCTTTTTGAATTATTGTTAGCACGCTAAGAACAGCGTCTTTCCTGAACTTTAGGTGCTTGTCTTTATAAAACCTTTCGGCCTTTTTTCCATTTTCTCCAAATACGTTAAACAGTTCACTGATTTTACTTATTCGTATTGTGTTGCCTTCTTTCAATAGGAAGATATTTTTTAAGAGAATATACTTTGGCTCCTCGGATTGATTTCGAACTACTTTTTTTTGCCACTGAACAAACATGGTTCTTTTACCTTGATGCACTTGCTCATAAAATTCACCATTGGGCTTTTGAAACTTTTGTTTTACAAAATGATGTTCCCCAATGACAAACTCATCGAGCTTGTCGTTAATCAATTGCACCTTAACTTCTTTACTTTGATCTAAAACAACCAATACATCATTCTTACAATCATACTGTATGGAAACATTTTTGTACCAATTACCTTGGTACTTAACATTCCCGTTAAAAAAATCATCACCAAGAAAAAAGGGTGTTTCATTAAAAAATACCAATCCGCTGGTGTACTCAACACCATTGTACAATAAACTGTTTGCCCTTAATGTATCATTCAAAGAATAAACTTTTGAGGCATTGAAGAAACTAAAAAGAGAAACAAATAAAAGTACAAAACACTTTCGCATTACAAAAATTAAGGAGTCACAATGTACTTAAAAACAAGCAGAAGTATCACAAATAGTGATTTGTACAATTCCTTGAACAATTCATTCATAAAAAAGAAAAAACCTAACCATCTAAATTTATTGGCATTTAACGTAATTTACCACTGAGAAAAAATAAATATGAAAAAGCAAAGCACATTCTTTTTTACGCTAATATGCATGCTGGTTATTTCAACCCAAGCACAACCAACCTTGCAATGGGAAATGACCCATCCCGGTATTTGGAAAGCGATAGCAGGCAAACCTGAAAAAATCAACTTACTTTCGGCGGCTGAAATTCATCCCAATGTGCAAGCCCTTGCAAAATTGCCAACAACAAAATTTCCACTTGAGCAGTCGGCAATAAAATTGACAACCATCGACCATAAAATATACCTCCGATTTCCTTTAGAAAAGGAGGAACAACTATTTGGGTTGGGATTAAATTTCAAGACTGTCAACCAAAGAGGAAGAATTTTAAACCTTCATGTAGATCATTATGATGGAAATGACAACGGTAGAACGCATGCTCCCGTTCCTTTTTATGTTTCTTCTAAAGGATATGGTGTTCTCATAGACGCTGCTAGGTACATCACAGTTTATGCAGGAACAGCAGTTAGAACAGATGCAAAAAATCCACCTGTTTTAAGAGACCGAAATACGGACAAAAAATGGGAGGCAAAACCTTATTCAGACGCCGTGGAAGTGCTGATACCTGCAGAGGGTGCAACGATTTATGTCTTTGCCGGACCTACGCCGATGCATGTTGTGCAACGATATAATTTGATGAATGGAGGAGGATATTTACCACCCAAATGGGGATTGGGATTTACACAAAGGGTACCAACGCTTTATTCAGAAACTGATATTCTAAATGAAGTTGAGAGTTTCAAGACACACCAATTTCCCTTGGATTTTATTGGAGTTGAACCCGGATGGCAGAGCATGGCTTACCCTTGTACATTTGAGTGGGACAGCACAAGGTTTCCGAATCCAAAACGATTCATTGATGCACTTGGTGCGCAAGGAATTAAAGCCAACCTATGGATGAATCCGTATGTGTCGCCCGTCGGCTCTCTATACCCCAAAGTAAAAGCACTGTCGGGCTCACACACCGTGTGGAACGGGATTGTACCAGACTTTACACTTGCCAAAACAAGACAATTGTACAAAGAGCACTTCTTCAAAAACCATTTAAATCTTGGCGTGAGTGGGTATAAGATGGATGAAACTGACGGTTATGATTTCTGGGTTTGGCCAGATGTAGCCACATTCCCTTCAGGCACAACTGGGGAGCAAATGAGACAGATATATGGATTGAAACTTCAGCAGATGACATCCACGTGGTTCAAGGAACTCAACCAAAGGACCTATGGATTAACCCGCTCGTCAAATGCAGGATCCAGCAACATGCCTTATGTCATTTACAATGACTACTATAACCACAAAGACTTTATCACCGCCCTGGTAAACAGCAGTTTTATTGGCATTCTATGGACGCCAGAAGTGAGAGCCAGC
>CANLED010000132.1 GCA_947489175.1 Chitinophagaceae bacterium
ATAAGCACCCTGTTGATCATATCATGTTGCTGTGAAAGGTATTTTTTTATGCCCAAATAAAACAATCTATTCGCGGAAATGCCCAAAAGAGAAAAAAAAGAAAAAAAGATGATGTGCTCCGAAATGGTATGAATTTCAGCAGCATATACGAGAATCATGGCCGTCAGTACCAGCCATAAAAAATAGACCTTTGCGGTTTTTTGTGAAAAAACTTCAAATGCTATAACTGACTTTTCATCATAAAGGCCAAATGCCAAACTGATGGATATCCAAATAAAATTGACAAAAAAAGCAAAAGAATAAAAAAGATTATTTGTTTGGATTGTTAGATCATTCAAAAAATACAAATAGGTCATCAGCCATACAAGATTGATGGCTGTCAGATCCAAGAAAACTAAAATAGTTTTAAGCGATTTTCTGAATTCTGTATTCATGTGATTGGGTTTTCCTCAATTTTCAGTGTACAAGAGAAGCATAGTGTGGACTAGAATAGTGTTGAATCAAAACATCAACAATGCGTTCTGAACTCTTACCATCCCAGAGATCTGGTATGCTACCGGTTTTCCAATTTCCAATAACAATTTTATGGATGAGTTTGGAAAGCAGGTACAAGTCATCACCAACCAACTCATTGGTGCCATCCAATACAGTTTCTGGCCTTTCTGTTGAATTGCGCATGGTGATGCAAGGAATATTCAAAACAGTTGCCTCTTCAGTAATTCCACCTGAATCAGTAATGATACCTTTGGCATTTTTAATCAGGTAAATAAACTCAAGATAAGGCTGGGGTTCAAGCAGAATCAATTCATCGGAATTAAACTGCAATGTATCCAGCACTTTTCTTGTACGCGGGTGTACCGGAAATACAATTGGAAGGTTAGCCCTGCTGGAGATAATGGCTGATAAAATTCGCTGTAGTTTTTCAGGATCATCAACATTGGATGGTCTGTGAAGGGTTAACAAAAGATAGGCTCCTTTTCCCATTGATGAAATACCAACATCCAATGGAGACCTGATCTTATCGATGTTTTGAAGCAGTGTGTCGATCATGGTATTTCCAACAAAATGAATTCTAGATGAAGGAATTCCAATGGTTTTTAAATTTTCAGATGCATGCTGGGAAGTGGTAAAAAAATGGTCGCAAACAGCATCTGTCAACATTCTGTTGATTTCTTCCGGCATGTGCATATCACCAGACCTGATACCTGCTTCAACATGGACTACATCTATCTGCATCTTTTTTGCTCCGATCGTACAGGCCATGGTAGAAGTGACATCCCCGACTACCAATACCAGGTCAGGCTTATGCGCCAGAAGTTCTGATTCAAAACCAACCATGATGGCAGCCGTCTGTTGTGCCTGTGAACCTCCACCGGCACCAAGGTTATTGTCTGGTTCAGGAATATCCAGTTGTTTAAATATTTCACTGCTCATCCTCGCATCAAAATGTTGCCCTGTATGCACGATACGAAAATGAATATTTTTACCTTGCACCTGGTTTTTATTGATGGCCTTGACAATGGGAGCGATTTTCATAAAATTCGGCCTTGCTCCAGCTACGATAGTTATTAACATAAATTGAAGTTTAAGATAAAAGTCTAAGCTGTTTTGTAATGATATTTCTTGTCGTAATGATTGATCAAAGAAACAGTCTGATGAATATTTTCTTTTGAAGAGGCACCAAAAAGGATTGATTCAACATTTGGAAGAGAACAAACATATTCCAAGGCTTTGACCGGAGAAGTGGCTCCGCCTGAAAAAACCTGCATGGCTATGGCCCTTACCCTTCCTGACTTCAGGGTCTGTTCATATAAACCTATTCCCCCGGACATCCTAAAACCTTCGTAGTTGATCGATGCACAAACAATGGGTCGGTATATACCCTGGGTGGCAAGTACATCAACCAGCTTGGGCATGTTCATGGTGATGTATCCTGGTTCTGCATTGTACTTCTTTCGTATATAGTCATCAAATGCTTTGAGCAGGTCTTTCATCCCCAATCCCAGCAATAAATCTGTGACTACATTTTGCAAAAAGATTACTGGGGTGGAAATACCCCTGAACATTTTTAATTCTGCATCAATCATCAGTTCCATCATTTTTACATGATCTTTTGAAACCAATGCATAGCCTCCTTTGAAAAGTGATCCAATGAAATTTCCGGGAACATATTGCTTGATTGTACCCATGATACCTAATTCAGTTACTGCATTGGCATATTTATGGGCATAAGGAAGACAGGGATAAATATCAAAATCATTGTATTTCTCTGCATCGTTTCTGATCAAATTTGCAATATTGAGCATCCTGTCATGGGTTGTACACATAAAGGTGTTGCAACCCTCTGCGATAGCGCAATCAAGGGTATGCAAGATGGATAAATCATCCTTGAATCGCATAGACTGTTGCCTTGCCTTTTCATCAGAAACATGATTAACCCCAAAAAATTGGTTATCTCCAAACAATATCCTGTTCATATTTAATTGATTTTATGGTTCTTGATTTGCTGAATGACTCTATCGGTTTGGAGTGCTGATTCGAATGTGTTGATATTATTGGGCGACCTGCCTTCGAGCACATTGATGAAATGATCTATCTGCAGAGAATATTCTTCGCCGCGGAGATAAAAATCTACATGAGGTGAAAGCTCATTGATATGCCTTACGTTCCATCCTTTTGCATAATTTCCAAAAGGTGCTGATTCCCTGAAATAAACCTTAAGCTCCGTAGAATCCACAGTCAGTTTTCCTTTTGAGCCCAAAACAGTGATGGATGTTGACATCTTTCTGAAGGTCTCATCACTCCAATTGACATTGATCGTACCATGAATACCGTTTTTTGTTTCCAACAAGCAGGAAACAGCATCTTCGACTGATGCTGAATAAAAAGACATCAAGTCGGCACCATGAACAGCGGTGATAGGGGCAATAAGATAATTGATGAGATCAATCAGATGCGCTGCATAATCCATCAAACAACCACCACCCTCTTCTGGTTTCGACCGCCATGTCTGCTCTTTTGTTTTGGTGACAACAGGGCCATTCATGTTGCCGGAAAACAACTGCAATTTTCCGAGGCTTCCTGAATCAATAATTCTTTTGGCTTCCATGAAGGTTCCTATAAATTTATTGTGGTAACCAACTTGATTAAAAAGATTCTTCTGGATGGAAGACTCCATTAATTTTTGCCCGTTATCAGCATTAAGGCTGAATGGCTTTTCAACAAAAACATTGATGTTTCGATCCAAAAGCTTTTGTACGATGGGTTCGTGGTATTTGGTAGGAACTGAAACAAATACTGCATCAGGTTTTTTTTCAGTGATCATATCAAGATAATCAGCATAGACATCAAAGGATGTATGTCTTTTTAAAACGTCTGTTACAATTGTTGATGTGTCTGCTACACCAATTACCTCTACATCGGGATGTGCTCCCAGTATAGCGAGGTGTGAAATGCCCATTTTGCCAGCGCCAATTAATCCGATTTTCTTCATACGGTTACTCTTTTGTTGGTGTTAATAATTGTATTGTACAGGACCTCATAAGCCATTTTGCCTTTGGCCATGAGCGAATTTTCTTGATTTGCGAAGGGTAACTGCTGCGATAGGGAGATGACCTCCTTGGCAGAAATGGAATTGGCATGAAGCATAAGATCATTTTCGATAAGAACTTTATCAACTTCAAGCAATTCACCTTGATAGACAGAAATGGTGGGTATTCCAATCATGGCCAATTCTCTGGTCATTGAACCACCTGCACCGATGAATACATCACAGTCATTGGCAATTTCTTCAAATGAAATGGGCTTATCCGCAACGGTTATGTTGTTGAATGCATTGGTTAAATAGTGTTGCGCTTGTTCTTTAGAGCGGGGTAAAATGGAGACATTAAAACAAGACGATAACTCATTGATGAGATCGTCTAAAAAATGTTGTTTACCGTTATAATATTGGGCAGTCGATGGTTCTGGACGGATGTATAATTTAAGGGGATAAGGTTTTGCAGCGCTATCCCTCAGTTTGTTTGACTTGGACATTCTCCAGAGATAAATGCCTTCCTTGACACCAGGATAATAGCTGATTTTTCTGCGGATGGTCGCAGCCTTGGAAAGTCCAGATAAACTGAACCGTTCAGGCAACAGGATTTTTGTAGCAAAAAAGAAACTTGGGATATTGCCTATGGCATGTTCATTATCATTGGTATAAATGGAGGGAATACCCAGCAGTTGGGCGGTCAAGGGTGAATGAAAAGAGCTCTGAGAAACAGCCAGATCAATCTTTTTGTCTTTTAAATAATGCCAGAGTTGAATGACCCTTATGGGATAGCCTAAAACTTTACCGAGAATATTCTTTCCATAATGTTTACCAACGACATGATGAGGCATGCCTTTCTGATCCAACAAGGCAAGGGTATTGGCCAATGGCCTTGAAGTGATAAAGATTGTATGCCCCTCTTGTTCCAATTGAGATATCAATGCGTAAAACATATTGATATGGGGTGAATTGGAGATGTCAAACCAAATATTCATGTGCAAGAATTAAATGATGAGAAATAATTTAAGCTGGAGTAGTGGCGCCAAGGGCAGTATTGATGACATACCGGTGTTTGGCATTTTCAGCTGACAGGAATGGCACATTGATCTCTATTGCATAATCATCAAAATCCATAATGCCTTTGAGAACATCCAAATAATGGGTAAACATTTCTCTGGGGAGATCTTCCCTATCCAACTGAAGATAGATGGTAAGTTTCTGGTCATTGAACAAGACCTGGAATTGTTCAATATGATGATTGTCGCGGAAAAGAACATTAAAAAATGCCGAATGCATGACTTTGTTTTGTTTGTCAATCACCATATCACAAGTCCTTCCCGCAAAATTCTCAATGATGGGATAACCCCTTTTACAAGGACAGGAAACATTTTCTACGACTTCAAATTTATCTCCAGTAAAGTAGCGTACCATAGGGAAGGCCTTGTTGACTAAATTGGTAGCCAGGACATTTCCCTCTTTGTCATATTCTATCCTGGTCGCAGAATTGATATAATGCAAATTGCCAAAATCACATTCAAATGCAGAGATGCCTGCCTCATTGCATCCATATTGGTTGTGCACTTTTACATTAAAAGCCTGTTCGATATTATCCCTGTGCTTGGCACTCAATATTTCTGCAGTGGAAACAATCCCTTTAAGGTGTGGAAAAGAAAAAGCAATTTGACTTTTTAAGATATATTCAGCGATGCGATTGATAGCGGTTGCATACCCATAAATAAGTTTTGTTTTTGAATTGATGATGCGGGTCAGGTAGGATTCGATATCCGCATCATTCAAATGATATGCTGAATAAGTTGTGACATTCAGCAATTGATGAAAAACAACATGCTTGAGATCATTCTTGCCCAAAGAAGTGCCAGCAACAAATGCAACTTTATCACCCAATTGATAGCCCAGGGTTTCCCAAGACAATAGTATTCCTGCCCACATGAATGATTGTGCTTCATTTGTTGTGTAGTAAACAAGTGGGGCGCCGGTTGATCCGCCGGTCCCCTTGGCAAATGATTTTTTGGTAAACCCCTTGGAAAAAAAGGAAGGTGTATTCTTCCTAATTAATTCCTTTGTCAAAATTGATGACGTAAGATTGGCGCCAAGATTGGTATAGTATGGTGTAGCTGGTATAACCTCTTTGACAAACTCCTTGAAATTGGTGTTTGACAAATGGGCAAGTGTCTGATTGTCGAGATATTGTTCTTTTCGCAGCTTTTTGAGTGTTGCAACAATATTGGTTCCCCTTAAAGCATCAATGGTCCAAAAACGGAGTTGTGCATGAATATTCATGTCTTACGATTTAAGTGATAAAAAAAATCAGTCGGTGGTGAGTAATTCGGTATAAATGGTATTCAAATTCGAAACAATGGCTTGAACATGAAACTGTTTTGCATCAACAAAGGCATTCAAACCATAACTTGAAACGAGATCAGGTTCAGTGAATATTTGATCAAGTACAGGATCAAGTTGATTGATTTTTCCGGGTTCAATCAACCACCCATTGTGATTGGGTCTTACTACAGAGGGAATTCCACCTACTGAGGTAGAAATAATGGGCTTGCCGGCAGACATGGCCTCAAGGATGGCCATGGGAAGACCTTCATAATGTGAGGGCAAGATAAAAATATCAGACGGTGGTGAGTAATTCTGTATATATAGTATTCAAATTTGAAACAATGGCTTGAACATGAAACTGTTTTGCATCAACAAAAGCATTCATACCATAACTTGAAACTAGTTCAGGTTCAGTAAATATTTGATCA
>CANLED010000133.1 GCA_947489175.1 Chitinophagaceae bacterium
AGTGAGCTAAGAAGGAAAATGCTTGATACGATTCTTTCGCAAATAGATCCTATCTACCTAAAAAACCTTATCCGGTACACCAAAACCTTGCAAGACAGAAATAGATATTTAAAACAAGCGGCATTGTCTGGAAGCTTGGATATCATGCTTTTAGAAACTTTTGATGAACAAATGGTACAGCTGGGTAAACAATTATTGAGGGTTCGAATGGGATTTTTAGAATCGTTTATCCCATTGGCGCAATCCTTGTATGCCTATATTTCGGATGAGAAAGAAAACCCAATATTATCATTTCAACCATCGGCTAACTTAGATCACTATGCCGAACAAATGTTGCAGTCGCGACAAAAAGATATTTTATTGCAACGTACTTCAATAGGTGTGCACAAAGATGAAATAGACATTAGCTTAAACAATATTTCATTTAAACAAATTGCTTCTCAAGGCCAGAAAAAAAGTTTGTTGTTTGCCTTAAAATTGGCGGAGTTCATGACCTTGAAAAATCATTTTGGGTTTGAGCCTATTCTGTTGCTGGATGATATATTTGAAAAGCTTGATCAATCGCGGCTAGTTAAACTACTAGAATGGGTTTGTGTTAAAAACGAAGGACAAGTAATATTGACGGATACCCATGCTGACCGTGTTCAAAAATCCATGCAAGAAATTTCAGTACCTTTCCAACTTATAACACTCGAATAATTATGCCTGATGCCATTTCAATGGGTGATGCCCTGAAACAATTTCTCGATAAAAGTAGGATCAAAAACAGCATTCAAGCTATGCAGATTGAAGACCATTGGGAAAAAATCATGGGCAATACCATTGCGAAATATACAGATAAGTTAGAAATCAGAAATGGAACTTTATTCATTTATACAAAAGTTGCACCGCTAAAAAATGAGCTTGTATATCAAAGAGACTTGATTATTCAACGCATCAATGAAAGCTTAGGACAAGCTGTTGTAAGAGACGTGGTGGTAGCCTAAATTATTAGAAAGCAAAACGAATCGACAAACCACCCCACCCTTCAAACCCGCTTCCATTGCCGAATTCAAACGAAGGTTGCCAATCAGCCGACAAGTTCAACGGCGCACCTTTGATTTTGTAGTCCAAGCCCAACACACCATCTATACCAATCAATGTACTTCCAGCATAATATTTATCATTGTAAAAACCAACGTGAGCTCCTGCACCGTAGTACCACTTAAGCCCTTCAACATCCAATAAATCAGCATGTACTTCGTACAATCCAGTGGCCCTAAATCCTTTGTTCCAAAAGGCAGCAATTCCTTCTAAATACTTATATCCATCAATGCTTTTCTTCAATGTAATAGCACCTGGATACATTTTTACGCCAATTGCAAAATCGTATGAGTCGGACAGATCTTGTGCCTTAATAGTTGAAGTTCCAAATACAACAAATAATGAAAGTAAAGTAATTAGTTTTTTCATAACTGCAAATAAACACTCATTGTTTGAAGATTGAAAATAGAAACTCAAAAAGTTATCCTAAAATATGAAATCATACAGAGTGTATGTAATTTTGAAGGTTTTCAATGGTGTCTTGTTGATCCATGATGGTTTCTTTTACCACATCGATAATGGAGATAACTCCAATGTATTGTTCCGAATCAAAAACAGGAATATACCTGATGTTGTGGTTCGTCATGAGTTCCATGCATTCTTCTAAGGTTGCAGCCGGACTCACCTTAGGGAGATAGGCGGACATTACCTCTCCTACGGTTAAATCGCTTGAGTTTTTGCCGTGCAAAATTACTTTACGGGCATAATCCCTCTCAGTAAACAAACCAAGGTATTCATCGTCCTTCATAACGACTACTGATCCAATGTTTTTTTCAGCCATTAATTTCAGTGCCTGAATTACTTCAGAAGATGGTTCGATTGTAATGTTTACTAATCCTTTTCTTTGGAAAATATCAGCTACTTTTTTCATAAGTTCAATTTTAAAGTCTTTACTGAATTTAAGAAATTAGTAGGATATGTTAAAACATTGTTCTTGTAAAATACTAAATACTATTTTTTCAAAACGTTGTCAAAATTGGCTTTCCCCCATTTGTTTAAGATTTTACCTTGATCTAATAGATACAAGGTAGGGGTTGATCTGGCAGCTGTTTTGATGGCTACTAAATCTCCTTTGCAAACTTCAATATCAATAGATTTTGATTGTAAAAGAGATCTCAAATTATCTGCATCTGCAGATACTGCAATCATTGGAACCGCATCTGCTTTAGCCATCTCACTGATTTTCTTTATTTGATCAAGGATCTGATCATTGGCATCTGAATCTTCTAACTTTTTGGTAAAAAGTACATATATCTTGCCGGGATGCTCTAATATTGATAAAGTTGTATCTGTCTCGCTTTTTGAGATGATGACAAAATCTTTAATATCGGGCTTGGCATTTCCTTCTCTAATCAATTTATCATAGCGCTTAACAAATGTATAAGCACTATCTGTGAAGTCTGTTGGAAAGTGTTCTGCATCAAACTCAACTTCTTTTCCATCTTTTTGATAAACAAAATTAATAACAGTGCTGTCTTGTATCGCTCCAGCAGGTATTTTCATTTTTTCTTGAATAACCACGCCTTTTTTGTACGGAAGACAATCAATAAAGGGCAAATGTGATAACACATAAATTTGCATGCCAAAAGACGCAATGGTGGTAAGCAACAACAATGCAATAGATACAACTGGCTTTAGCGCTGCTTGAATTTTATTTCTGTTGATGAGTAAAAAGCCAATCAGCACAAAAAGAATCAGGTCTTTGATGAAAGATTGTTCTGCGGTTAATTTTATGCAGTCCCCAAAACATCCACATTCCCTCACTTTTCCTGATATAACGGCATATCCTGTTAAAAAAGTAAAAAATACAATCAGCAAAAAAAGCATCCAACTAAATAGCCTGAATTGCCAGCCGATTAACACGGCAACGCCGGCAATGATTTCAAATGCAATCATTAAAATGGAGAGCCAAAGTGTGTAATCATTTAATGCAGTTAAGTGCCATAACTCAAAGAATTCCTGCATTTTATAGCTTAAACCGAGTGGATCGTTGGCTTTGATGAGTCCACTGAAAATAAATAAAACGCCTACAAAAAATCGGCAAAAATTAAGAAAATATTTCATGAGATGTTTTTATGCTAAATGACCTTTTTTGTTTTCTGAAATCAATATCAACCCGAAAATGGCATAATTCAATATATCAACAAAATTTGCATCAATCCCTTCACTTATCAACGTTACTCCGTCGTTTGAAAGAATTTGCCTGATTCTGTTGAGTTTCATTAAAATTAAGTCTACGAAGCTCTCCTGGCTCATGTCACGCCAAGCTTCTCCGTAGTCATGGTTTTTATCAAGCATTGTATCCTTCGCAAATTTCACTTGTTGATTGTATTTGATTTCAACTATATCAGACACAATTTCTTCCATTTCTGCGTTGTCTAATTCAATTTGTATCAACCCTATTACAGCATAATTTACAATCCCTTTGAACTCCGATTGGATATTGTCGCCTATCTTTTGACTTTTCTTTTCTTGGATGGTACGTATTCTTTTTGCCTTGATAAAAATCTGATCTGTAATTGAGATTAAGCGCAACACCCGCCATGATGTACCATAGTCCTTAGTTTTTTTCATGAAAATTTCTTTGCATGAAAGAACTGCTTCATCATATTGTATGTTTGTAATGGAATCCATGGTAATATTTAGGTGAATAATATATTGTTGAGGTGAATTTTTGTTCTCTTCAAAGTAATGCAACAAAAATAAGAAAGAAAAACATGTTTACACTTTATTCGAAAGGAAAGAAAAAAGAGATAAAAAAGCCTTTGATAATGGCTGTGTTGAATTGCACCAATGATTCATTTTTTGAAGCAAGCAGGGCTACGAATTTGAATTCCATACAAGCAAAAATTGATGATTTTGTTAAATGTGGAGCAGATATTATTGATGTGGGTGGACGAAGTTCTAGGCCTGGCAGTGTTGAGATTTCTGTTGAGGAGGAAATAAGCCGCATTGCTGATGCTATTGAATATTTGACATCTACTTATCCTGAGCAATGGATTTCCATTGACACAACCAGTGCTGAAGTGGCAAGGTTTGCTGTAGAACGTGGTGTTCATATTGTGAATGACATTAGCGGGGGGGATATTGACCCAGAAATGATGGTTAAAGTCTCTCAATTGCAGGTTCCATTCATTTGCATGCACATGCAAGGAACGCCTGATACCATGCAGAAAAACCCTAATTATACCAATGTAGTTGATGATATTTATACTTTTTTTGAGAAAAAATTGATTGAATGTAAAAATTCAGGGATCAATCAAATTATTATTGATCCTGGTTTCGGATTTGGGAAAACAATGGAACATAACTATCAATTGGTGAAAAGCTTGTCAAAGTTTAAAGCGCTGGATGTACCCATATTGGTTGGATTTTCGAGAAAATCCATGATTTATAAACTTCTAAACATAAATCCAGAAGAAGCTTTAAATGGCACAACCGTTCTCAATACCTATGCATTAATCAATGGAGCATCTATTTTAAGGGTTCATGATGTAAAAGAAGCAAAGGAAGCGATGTTGATTTTGGAAGCAATTCAAAACGCTTGAGTTTGTCTTGAAAATAAAAAAGCCGGGTACTAAAGTGTTAGTCCCGGCTTTTAAGTTTCTTATCACCAATTATCTACCTGGCTGTGGCATTTCTGGTTGCTGTGGAGTAGCTGGTTTGTCTTTTATTTCCACTACTTCAACATCAAAAATCAAATTTTCATTTGGCTTGATCGCAGGAGGCATTCCTTGAGGACCATAAGCCATCAATGAAGGGATGAACATTTTTCCTTTGCTTCCAACTTTAAACAGGGTAATTCCTTCTAACATTCCTGAAATGGCACCTTCTTGTTTTGCAGTGAAGAAGAATGTTTCTAGGCCATGTTTTTGAAGTTGTCTAGTTGTGTCAGTATTCGAATCAAAATATTTTCCTTCGAAATTATATCCAGAATATTTGATACCCACAACCTTTCCTGAATCAGCTGTTGCGCCTGTTCCTTCTGTTTCAATTTGTACAAAAACATTGTTATTAACTTTTACTGCATTGATTTTCTTATTATCCAAATACTTTTGGATAGCAGCCATTTCTTTGGTTTTGAAAAGTTCAATTTCTTTTCTGTAATCTTCAACAGCTAAATCTCTAGGATTAGCACCATTTTTAGCCTTAAACACTGCCAAAATTTTGATGGTGATTTCTTGCTTGTCACCTTTCTTCATGTAAGGAGGAACGCCAAATTCAGGCTTCTTTTGAAGTGTGTCGAACAACTGGTAACATACTGCGCTATCTCCAACTTTCATTTTGGTTAAGAATTCAGAAAAATCATGATGTCTACCAAGGCTGTCAACTTGATCATACGCTGGCATGGTGTTGTACGTAGTAATTACAAGAGAATCTTTGAAAGTTACTTTGTATTGAAACTTAACGATGTCACCTGGAGTTAGGGCTTCGCCTTTGTCCCCTTTGATGATTTTGTATTCTAGTCCGGTTTTGGTTTTTTCAAAACCCATATTCTTACATGCATTGAAAACAAGCACTGAAAGAATGGTTAAAAGCAAGGTTGTTTTTTTCATTTTATTGTTGTTATTGTTTGGATGTAAATTCCTTAAGAGCCTGTTTAAATTGTTTTATATTGTCTTCGATGCTAAATGTGCTTCTTCCCCCGGAGGCGTTATAATGACCGCCCCCTTGAAAATATTTCCGTGCAAAGCTATTGCAATCAAACGTTTCTTTGCTTCTAAATGACCATTTTCTTTCTTCGTCCCTATCAATCAACAATGCAGCCATTTCAATGCCTTGAATTGAGAGTGGATAATTCACCAATCCTTCTGTATCACCAGTCTTTATGTGAAACTTGAGGATATCCGCTTTGGGGATGGAAATGATTGCAGCATTGAATTCATAAAGAACATCCATTCGATTGCTCAGTACATGTCCTATAAACCGCAGTCTATTCTCTAAAAAGTTATCATAAACGGCGGTATGGATTTTTGGGTGATCGATATTGTATGTTTTCAATTTGGCCACCATCAAATGAACATTTGATGTTGTAGATGAAAACCTAAACGAACCGGTGTCTGCCATAACGCCTGCATACAGCGAAACGGCGATGTCTTTGTCCAAATACTGCTCCCCTCCAGATTCCATGATGAAATCAAAAATCATTTCAGCGGTAGAACTTTTGGAATAATCACTGATGCCGTAATCAAAACTTTCTGTTTGAGGCTCTCTGTG
>CANLED010000134.1 GCA_947489175.1 Chitinophagaceae bacterium
ATCGCAAAGAAGCTATTGTTTGGGATATTCTTGAAAATATTTTGAAAGGACATCCTATCATGCTGAATCGAGCCCCAACGCTTCACCGTCTTTCGATCCAAGCTTTCCAACCCAAATTGGTAGAAGGAAAAGCAATTCAGCTACATCCGTTGGTTTGTTCTTCATTCAACGCTGACTTTGATGGTGACCAGATGGCTGTTCACGTACCATTGAGTCATGCTGCTGTATTGGAAGCTCAATTGTTGATGTTGGCTTCTCATAACATACTGAATCCACAAAACGGTACACCGATTACTTTGCCTTCACAGGACATGGTACTTGGTTTATATTATATAACTAAAGGAAAGCGCAACAACGAAACAGATGTAGTAAGAGGAGAGGGCATGCGTTTTTACAGTGCTGAAGAAGTTATTATTGCCTACAATGAAGGCAAAATTGACCTTCATGCATGGATCAAAGTGAAAGCAAATGTTCGCTCTGATGCTGGTGTTATTGAAAATAAATTAATTGAAACTACTGTTGGAAGGGTAATGTTTAACCAAGCAGTTCCTGCCAAGGTTGGATACATTAACGCACTACTTACCAAGAAGAGCTTGAGGGAAATTATTGGTAGCATCATTAAAATCACCAATGTACCAACCACCGCTAAATTCCTTGATGCAATCAAAGAACTAGGATTCAGGATGGCATTCAAAGGTGGATTGTCATTCAGTATCCAAGATCTACTCGTTCCAATGATGAAAGAAGAAATGGTTGCCGTAGCTTCAACTGAGGTTCAGGAAGTGTGGGACAACTACAACTCGGGATTGATCACCAACAACGAGCGATACAATCAAATTATTGATATTTGGTCTAGGGTAGATACTAAATTAACTGAGACACTTATCCGTGCTATGGCAACTGATAAACAAGGATTTAATTCTGTTTATATGATGCTTGACTCAGGTGCGAGGGGAAGTAAACAACAGGTTAAGCAGCTTGCTGGAATCAGGGGATTGATGGCTAAGCCTAGAAAGAGTGGATCAACAGGTTCTGAGATCATCGAAAATCCAATTCTTTCTAACTTTAAAGACGGATTGAGTGTATTGGAATACTTTATCTCAACACACGGTGCTCGTAAAGGTCTTGCAGATACGGCCCTTAAAACAGCGGATGCTGGTTACCTAACTCGACGTTTAGTTGATGTTGCACAAGATGTAATCATTGCTGATGAAGATTGTGAAACATTAAGAGGTATCGCAACAAGTGCATTGAAAGATAATGAGGATATTGTAGAACCACTATATGATAGAATCCTAGGAAGAACATCCCTTCATGATGTTTATGATCCACAAACTGATAAATTGTTGGTGGAAGCAGGTCAGGGTATCGATGAGGATACAGCAAAAAGCATTGAAGATGCTGGTATTGAAACCATCGAAATACGCTCGGTACTAACTTGCGAAAGCAAGCGTGGTGTATGTGTAAAATGTTATGGTATCAACCTTGCCACTGGTAACATCACTCAGCGGGGTGATGCAGTTGGTATCATTGCTGCTCAGTCAATCGGTGAACCTGGTACACAGCTTACCCTTCGTACTTTCCACGTTGGTGGTGTGGCTGGATCAGCTTCTATCGAATCTCACCTCATCGCTAAATTTGATGGTGTTGTTCAATACGATGGTTTGCGTACCGTTAAAGCCAAAAATAGCGAAGGAAATGAAGAACTCAAAGTAATCGGTCGTACCGCTGAAATGAGGATCATGGATCTTAAAAACGACAGGGTTCTTATTACCAATAACGTGCCTTATGGTTCTGTACTTTCTGTTGCAGAAGACCAAAAGGTAACTAAAGGTGATATAATTTGCACATGGGATCCTTTCAACAATGTAATTGTTGCTGAGATCGCTGGGGAAATTGCATTCGAAAATGTAATTGATGGTGTTACCTTCAGAGAAGAGGCGGATGAGCAAACAGGACACAGAGAAAAGGTTGTTATTGAATCAAAAGATAAAACACGCATACCTTCACTCAAGATTTTAGGTAAAGAAGAAAAGGAATATAACCTTCCAGTAGGTTCTCACATCATAATTGAAGAAGGTGTTGATGTAAAGGCTGGACAGGTATTGGTTAAAATACCAAGGGTGCTAGGAAAACTTAGGGATATTACGGGTGGTCTTCCACGTGTAACTGAACTATTTGAAGCTAGAAATCCAGGAAATCCTGCAGTAGTTTCTGAAATTGATGGCGTTGTAACCTTTGGAGCTATTAAACGTGGTAACAGAGAAATTTCTGTTGAAGCCAAAGATGGTGTTGTTAAAAAGTACCTAGTTACCTTAACACGTCAGATCCTTGTTCAAGATGGGGACTTCGTAAAAGCGGGAACTCCTATGTCTGACGGACAAATTGCTCCAGCCGATATTCTTTCTATCAAAGGTCCATTTGCAGTTCAAGAATACGTTGTAAATGAAATCCAAGAGGTTTATCGTTTACAGGGTGTTAAAATCAACGATAAACATGTTGAGGTAATTGTTCGTCAAATGATGAGAAAAGTTGAAATTGTTGATCCAGGGGATACCAGATTCCTTGAGGGAGATCTTGAAGATAGAAGCGACTTTAATGTTGAGAATGACTGGATATATGATAAGAAAGTTGTTGTTGATCCAGGTGATTCTTCTACCATGAAAGCTGGCCAGATTGCTAGCTTGCGTGAAGTAAGGGAAGAAAATTCAATTCTTCGCAGGGCTGATTTGAAGACTGTAGAATACAGAGATGCAAACGCTGCCACTTCATGTCCTGTTTTACTTGGTATTACCAAAGCATCACTCGGTACACAAAGCTGGATTTCTGCTGCATCATTCCAAGAAACAACGAAAGTTCTTTCTTCCGCAGCCATCCAAGGTAAAACTGATGACATGCTTGGATTGAAAGAGAACGTAATCACCGGACATCATATCCCAGCTGGAACTGGTTTAAGGGATTATGAAAATCTTATCGTAGGTAGCAAAGAAGAATATGAGTTACTTCAGACGACAAGAGAAGTGATGAGTTTCGACGAAGAAGAATAAATTCAAAGGGAGCAGTTAACTGCTCCCTTTTCTTAATTAACCACCAAAGGCTCTGATCATGAATCAAAAAATTGTAAATATTGCATTATCACTTGCAATAATCGTTTTACTTGTGCTTAATTTTTCAAAAAAAGGTTCGTCAACTGCTGTTAGCAACGGCAAAACAGACTCAACTCAGGTTTTGAAATTTGCTTATGTAGATTTAGACAGTCTCCAAGAAAAATATCTATACTATCAAGAAAAAACGAAGGAGTTCAACACCAAAAAAGAAACAGCTGATAGAGACCTCAATGCCGCTTTTCAAAAAATTGACAATGAAAGAGTAGCTTTCATCCAAAGAGGTCAGTCTGTTACCCAAGCAGAAGCTGAAAATTTCCAACGTGTTTATCAAGGCAAAATGCAAAATCTGGAAGAGCAAAAAAAACAGTTGGAAAATAACATTGCAACTGAAGGAATGAAAACAATGGAAGAGTTGAAGAAGACCATGAATACTTTCCTTGAGGAATACAATAAAGATAAAAAATATACTTTCATTTTCTCTTTCAGTACTGCTATGGACATTCTATTTTATAAGGACAAATCTTATAATATCACCAATGATGTTGTAGACGGATTGAACAAAGCCTATAAAAAAGTTAATCCAACCAAATAATAAAATAATAATTGAATTACTTATCTTCATCCTGGTTCCTAGAACCAGGATTTTTTTTAACTAATTTACTATGGCAGAAAATACAGCATTCAAACCAAGTTTAGGATTATTAGACGCAACCATGCTTGTTGCAGGTTCAATGATTGGATCTGGAATTTTTATCGTTAGTTCCGACATAACCCGAAATGTTGGGAGCGCTGGATGGTTAATTGCTGTTTGGTTGATAACAGGGTTCATGACAATCAGTGCTGCTATGAGCTATGGTGAATTGAGTGCGATGTATCCCAAAGCTGGTGGTCAATATGTTTATCTTAAGGAAGCATACAATCCCTTAGTTGGTTTTTTATATGGATGGAGTTTTTTTGCTGTTATTCAAACAGGAACCATTGCCGCTGTTGGTGTGGCATTCGCTAAATTTAGTGGCTATTTTCTGCCTGCTCTAAATATGAAGGATGAAAACATCCTACTTCAATTGGGTACTTTAAAAATATACCCTGCTCAACTTGTTTCCATCGCCCTTGTTCTATTCCTAACTTACATCAATACTCGTGGTGTGAAAGAAGCAAAAGTGATTCAAACATCATTTACAGTGTCTAAGTTATTGGCATTGTTTGGATTGATCTTATGTGGATTTTTATTTGTTGAAAAAAGTTTCTGGAACGAAAACTGGGCCAGTGGGATGATTTCTCAAAAAGCATTGCTCAACGCTGACGGCAGCATCACCTGGGAATCAATTGGCGGTATTTCATTGCTGGGTGCCATCGCGGCAGCCATGGTGGGTTCAATTTTTAGCAGTGATTCATGGAACAATGTTACATTCATTGCCGCTGAAATTAAAAACCCTAAACGAAATATCGGCCTTAGCCTCTTTCTTGGTACATTGGTAGTTACACTGATTTATGTTGCGGCTAACCTTATGTACCTTAATGTAATGCCGATGGATCAAATTGCAAAGCCAGAAGAAGATAGGCTTGCAGTAGCTGCTGCCAGTGTTATATTTGGCGCTGCTGGTCGCTCTATCATTGCAGTTTTAATAATGGTATCTACATTTGGTTGCATTAACGGGCTAGTAATGGCTGGAGCTAGGGTTTATTATACAATGGCTCAAGATGGTCTATTCTTTAAGAAAGCAGCAAAGCTGAACGCTAATTCTGTTCCTGAATGGGCCCTTTGGAGCCAGGCACTCGTTGCTTCCTTGTTGTGCTTAAGTGGAAGATATGGGGATCTGCTAGACATGGTTTCATTCATAGTTGTAATATTTTATGTACTCACCATTATTGGAATCTTCATTTTAAGAAGAAAAAGGCCTGATATTGAACGTCCATACAAAGCATTTGGATACCCCGTTTTGCCTTTCATTTATGTTGCTATGGGACTTAGCTTTTGTATTCTCCTAATTAAATTTAAACCTGAGTTTACTTGGCCTGGTTTGATTATTACTTTACTAGGTGTTCCGATTTATTTTATCGCTTTAAGAAGCAACAGAAAATAAGTTGAATCAGTAGATTTATGAAAAAAACAGCAATTATTGTTGCAGGTGGGTCTGGTCAACGCATGGGAACAGATTTGCCTAAGCAGTTTTTATCGATTCATGGAAAACCCATTTTCTTGTATGCTATAGAATCTTTCTTAACAGCCTTTACCGATATAGAAATATTATTAGTGCTTCCTGTGGATTACCATGACTTTGCCCGCAAGATGATGGATGATGCACAACTTGATATGAATTTGATTAAAATCATCTCAGGTGGAAGTACTCGTTTTCATTCTGTTCAAAATGGATTGAATACACTTTCTGATGAGGGCATTGTTTTTATTCATGATGCCGTTAGGTGTATGGTTTCTGTCGATTTGATTCAACGCTGCTTTGCTGCTTGCATGGAAAATGGTTCTGCTATTCCTGTATTGGAAGTGAGAGATAGCATGAGGCGATTAAATCCCAATAGCACTTCAGAAATCGTATCTAGAGAAAATCTAAGGATTGTTCAAACCCCACAAACTTTTTACGCAAAACAAATAAAGGCTGCTTTCAATGTAGCTTACCTTCCTTCTTTTACCGATGAGGCATCTGTGATGGAAGCCTCGGGTTTTCAAGTTAATTTAGTGAATGGTGACGAATCAAATATAAAACTAACCTTTCCCGATGACTTGATTTTTGCAGAATGGAAAATTGGTTTACGAGGTGCTTAACGAATTATCCGCATTTACTTTTTCTAATCCAGCATGTTCAATTTTTTCAAGAATTTGATGGGCTACTTCCATGGCTAAATAACCGTCTATTTCAGAAACCAAAGTTCCTGTATTGTTTAAAATTGAATCCCTAAATGCGATAAGTTCAGCTTTAATGGCGTTCTCATTCAGGATTTCAGGATTTTCAACGGCAATTGTCTTAGTGCCATTTGGGGTCTCTATGTTGAAACTAAATAAATCCTCATCCCCATCCATTTTCAATTTTATGATTTCTGTTTTTTTCTCTAAAAAATCGATCCCTATGTATGCGTCTTTTTGGAACAACCTGGTCTTTCTCATTTTTTTCATTGAGATACGAGAAGAAGTAAGGTTGGCTACACACCCATTGTTGAACTCAATA
>CANLED010000135.1 GCA_947489175.1 Chitinophagaceae bacterium
GGTGCAACAAGCTATTGAAGGAGAGACAAAACTAAAAGCTTCAGACATAGAATTTTCCCTCCCAAGGCCATCTTATACAATTGACACCCTCACCTATCTGGAAGAAAAGTACACCGAGAATAGTTTCAGTGTGATCATGGGATCAGACAGCTATCAAAATATTGGGAAATGGAAAAGCGGTGAACTGCTTCAAAAAAGATATCCAATCCTCGTTTACCAAAGACCAGGGTTTATAGTTGCCGAAGATGCGTCCCAAAAAGCAACCATTCTCAATGCACCCATGTTAGACATCTCGTCAACCATGATCAGAAAAATGGTGGCTTCAGGAAAATCCATTCGATACATGGTGCCTGAAAACGTAAATGAAGAAATCCTGAAAAGCGGCTATTATAAATAAATGGCATTAGAGAAGGCCTAAAAGCAAACATCCAACCGCAATCAACGGGGCTGAAATCTTGGTATAATAAAGCAGGAAAAACGTTGTGAAAAAAACGGAGAAAAAAAGCATTGTGTCGAGCAGCGGTTTATCAACAAAAGGAATTACTGTATCCTTAAAAAGATAAATGATGCTGGCTGTCATGATCCCTACAACAGCGGCGTTTACACCAATCATGATATTTTGGACTCGGTTGTATTGCTGAATGTTTTCCCAGAACGGATAGAAAAAAATAACCATTAAAAAAGTAGGTAGAAAAATACCGGTTGCACCCAGGAAACATCCCAACAATTGATAGCCCCATCCCCTATTATTCATGGCCATGCCTCCAACAAAAGCACTCATAGAAAAAGCCGGACCGGGTATAGCACGAACAACACCTGAGGAGGATAAAAATATTTCCCGGTCTATCCTGATGACGTCTTGGTTTGTTTTTTTAATTCTGTCCGTTTCAGGCCTAACAACGTATTGATTGTACATAACCGGAATAAGTACATCTGACCCACCAAATACAATGCTACCGAAACGATACATGTTTTCGAAGACATTGTATGGCGTTCTGTTTTCCCAGGATTGCTTACGGGCTGTTTCTGACAAAAAACCAGCAAGCAGGAAGAAAACAGCAAAAAGGATAATGGGGAGAAAACGCAATCGTGGGGTAAAAGGGCGAGATGGGGAAATAGCTGATTTCTTAAAAGAACCAATTATACCGCCCGCGATTAAAACAATAGGGAAAACCCAGGGTGTTTTAAAAAGAAAATAAGTGATGGGTGTAGAAAGAAAAACAATGAACCATTTTTGTTTGGAGTCAACCAATGCATAAGTCTTGATTGCAGCAAAGCCTAGGAAGCCCAAAGCCATGGGTTGTATATATCGCAAATAATGAAGAAGCGCTAAGTTGTTGGTGGAGAAAACAAAAGACAAGGAAGACATGAATAAAACAGCAGGCGTAGTCCAGATCAATAAAGTAATGATGGCTACAAGGACTCCACCCTGTCGATAACCTATCAGTGAAACTGTTTGCGTTGCCGTCGCACCAGGCATCAACTGACAAAAAGCATTGATATTGACAAGATCTTTGAGAGTAATATATTGGTGCCTATCAACAAAAGTTTTGATCATCATCCCAAATTGACCCTGTGGACCACCAAAGGCTGATAAGGTGTACAGCAAGACTGCACGAAAAAAAGGGAAGTGTTTGGAAAGAGGCAAGGATTATTTTTTTAGTCCAATTTCCCTGAGCCTTTCGTCAAGATAAAATCCAGCAGTATAATCTTCATATAATTTTGGGTGATCTTGTGAAATACAAGAAGTCAAGCAAGCAAGAGACATATTACTCCGGGGGTGTAAAAAGAATGGTATGGAAAAACGAGAACTGTTCCACATTTCTCTCGGTGGGTTGACAACCCTATGTGTTGTACTTTTTAATCTGTCATTGGTAAGGCGCTGCAGCATATCTCCTACATTCACCACAATTTCACCAGGTCCAGCCTTGACGGGTAACCACTCTCCTTCTTTGCTCAGAATTTCAAGCCCGTCTGCAGAAGCACCAACCAAAAGGGTAATGAGGTTGATGTCTTCATGTTGCTCTGCCCTGATTGCAGATTTCGGTTCGTGCAAAATCGGAGGATAGTGAATTGCCCTCAGAATACTATTACCAAGGTAAATATGTTCATCAAAATAGGTTTCACCTAACTGAAGGTGTATAGCAATGGCAGAAAGTAAAGCTGCACCAGACACCTCAAAGGCCCTGTATGCCTGATGGAAAAGGGTATTAAAATCATCTGGTACACTTACTTTTACATTATCGGGATATGCTTCGGGTGAAACCATACCTTCTTCTATAATTTGTCCATATTGGAAAAACTCTTTCAAGTCGGGAGCGTCGCTACCCTTTGCATGCTCTTTACCGAAAGATGTATAACCGCGCTGGCCGGCAAGACCAACTATTTCATAAGATCTTTTTTCAGCCTCGGAAAGGGAGAAAAAAGATTTAACCGTAGCATACAAACGATTGATCAGGTCTTCAGGGATACCGTGGTTCTTAACAGAAACGAAACCAACTTCCTCAAACGCCTGTCCCAAAGATGATGAAAACTGAACTTTTTCTTCTGTGCTTCCTTTTAAAAAAGAATTAAGATCAACAACTGGGATATTCATGGTTGAAAATATTGTTGGGTAAAAATAACAAACATAATTTTGATTTATAAATAGAAATTAGATGGTACGATTATATGGTATGATTTTGATTGTTTTTATCGTTTCGTCATGCTCTAAAAAAACAGTCTCATACACAGGTGAAGCTGCTTTTAAAAGCGTATCTGGAGTTCCAGATTATGGAAACCTAGATTACTGGGCGGCGCATCCAGATAAAAAAGATCCATCAGATACTGTTCCTCGTCCACTTATAAGTAATCAAAACACGAAGGAAGCAGATGTATTTTTCTTACACCCTACAACATTAATGGGATTGAGAGAAAACGGAAACAATAATGCCAAGATTGATGATGCATTGCTTAATTATAAAACAGATTATTCTCCCATTATTTACCAGTCATCAGCATTCAATGAAAGTGCCCGAGTTTTTGCCCCAAGGTACAGACAAGCACATATTGGTATGTATAGTGAGAAAGATAGTGCTATGAAATATGCAGCATTCAATCTCGCTTATGAAGATGTAAAAAAAGCATTTGAATATTATTTAAAAAATGAAAATAAAGGAAGACCGATTATAATTGCATCACATAGCCAGGGAACTACACATGCGACAAGGTTGTTGAAAGAATTCTTTGATGGAAAAGCATTGTCAAATCAAATGGTCTGTGCATATCTCATCGGGATGCCCGTTAAAAAAGGGAGCTATGAAAATATTTCCGTCTGCACTGACAGCACTAAAACTGGATGCTTTGTAAGCTGGAGAACATTCAGGGAAGATTATTCAGATGATTGGGCGAATCGAGTGGATACAAATATTGTTGTTGTAAATCCTGTAACATGGAAAACAACAAATGAAATTGCAGATAAATCTTTACAAAAAGGTGCGGTATTGTATAATTTAAACAAAGTATATAAACATACACAAACCAGTCAAGCAGAAGGTAGCGCACTATGGGTATCACATCCAAAATTTCCTGGATCATTTTTATATAGAAGTAAAAATTATCACGCTGGTGATATCAATCTATTTTATGTTGATATAAGAAAAGATGCCAGCAGAAGAATAGCATATTTTTTGCAGAGCAAATGACATGAATCATTATCGGGAATTATTGGAGTCATCATGTATAAATACAAAGCAGAATAAGTTTGGAAAAACTTACGATGAAACTAATAATAACTCCAACAGATTTTTCAGCTTTGTCAGATAATGCAATTAAGTATGCAACCGACATGGCCACAACCATGGGAATGAATCTAATGTTGGTTAATGTATATCAACTACCTATTAGTTTCTCAGAAGTACCATTAGTAACAATATCTCTAGATCAAATAAGAGAAATAAGTGAAAATAAACTGGCAGAAATAAAAGAAAACCTCGAAACAATTACCGGAGGAAAATTAAAAATTTATACAGAAAGCCGGTTAGGAGATGTGGGTGAAGAAATTAGTAAACTAACAGAAACACTGTCGCCTTTTGCCATTATAATGGGAACAAGAGGAACATCAGGCGTCGGTAGATTTTTTATGGGAAGCAATTCTATATCAGTAATTTCAAAGGTGGGAGTCCCAGTATTTGTAATACCACCTGGGGTGCGTTTCAAACCATTTAAAAAAGTTGGATTGGCTACGGACCTGGAAGCTGTTGTAGAAAGTACGCCCGTATCAAAAATTAAAGAAGTTGTACAATTTTATGGTGCTGAGGTGCATGTATTGAATGTAGATTATCACAGGAAGCATTTTACTCCTGGTACACCAGGGGAAACATTGAACATGGATAGTTTGCTGGCTGGAATGAATCCGATCTATGATTTTATTGAAAACAGAAACATAGATGAAGGGTTGAATGATTTTGCTGAAAAAAACAATCTTGATCTGTTGATAACGCTACCCAAAAAACACAGTATGCTTGAGCGTTTTTTTGAAAAAAGTACGACCAGGGAGTTGATTCACGAAACCCATATACCCATCATGTGTATTCACCGTAAAGTGAAAGAAACCGAAATGGCTAAAACTCAGCACTCTTAGGCGTGCGAGGAAAAGCAATTACGTCGCGGATATTGGTCATGCCCGTAACGAAAAGAACCATTCTCTCAAATCCTAGTCCAAAACCTGCATGAGGAACAGTGCCAAACTTCCTTGTATCCAGGTACCACCACAGTTCCTCTTCAGCTATATGCATGTCTTTCATTCGTTCTGTTAAAAGCGCGAGCCGTTCTTCCCTTTGGGAACCACCAACAATTTCACCAATGCCGGGAGCTAAAATATCCATTGCAGCAACAGTTTTACCGTCATCATTTTGGCGCATATAAAATGCTTTGATGTCCTTGGGATAATTGGTAACGATGACCGGTTTCTTAAAATGTTTTTCAACCAAATATCTTTCGTGTTCACTTTGCATATCGATGCCCCATTTGACTTCGTATTGAAACTTCTTTTTCTTGTAAGCGGGGGAGTTCAATAGAATAT
The DNA here is from genome assembly GCA_947489175.1 of Chitinophagaceae bacterium. Lineage (GTDB taxonomy): Bacteria > Bacteroidota > Bacteroidia > Chitinophagales > Chitinophagaceae > Pollutibacter. The sequence continues at coordinate 5,063 of CANLED010000135.1, forward strand.
CAATAGCATCTGTATAGGTGATGCGTTCAAAATCATTGTCAAGCACAAACCTTAATTTATCAATCAAACACATTTCACTGCGCTTGTCTGCAGGAAGCTGTTTTTCCTCTTCCGCAAGTCGCTGATCAAGGAAAACAAGATCATCCATGTTGTGTTGAATAACAAAACCAATGATGTGCTTGATGAATGATTCAGCAAGATTCATGTTATCCTCTAAATCAGAAAAAGCCATTTCTGGTTCAATCATCCAAAATTCTGCCAGATGTCTGGTGGTATTGGAGTTTTCTGCCCTGAAAGTAGGGCCGAATGTATAGATTTCTCCAAATGCGGTGGCACCTAGTTCTCCCTCTAATTGACCACTGACAGTAAGGTTGGTGCTACGACCAAAGAAATCCTCTTTGAAATCTATCGCTCCGTTTTCGTCACGGGGGGGATTATCGAAAGGAAGTGTTGTGACACGAAACATTTCACCTGCACCTTCAGCATCGCTGGCAGTGACAATCGGTGTATGCATATAAAGGAATCCCTTCTCATGAAAAAACTGATGAATCGCAAATGCTAATGCGTGTCTTACACGAAAAACAGATCCGAATGTATTGGTTCTGAACCTAAGATGGGCAATTTCACGCAAAAACTCGAGACTATGCTTTTTGGGCTGAAGTGGATACTTTTCAGCATCAGAATCTCCAAGAATTTCGATGGCTGTGGCTACAACCTCTACCGTTTGTCCCTTTCCCTGAGATGCAACAAGTTCACCGGTAACTTTTAGGGAGGCGCTGGTGGTAATTCTTTTTAATAATTCATCATTGAATTGACCGAGAGGCGCAACAACTTGAATATTGGTATTGGTGGAACCATCGTTTAAGGCAATAAACTGGTTGTTCCTGAATGTGCGGACCCAACCCATGACAACAATATCTTTTTGCCCTGCAGGTTGAAGCAAAAGCTCCTTAATCTTGATTCTCTTATTGAACATATGCTTGTTTTCTTGCAGCAAAGGTAATAAATAGGGGTTAGCTAGTCTTGGTGTTCGGGGATAAGATGGGTAATAATTTTTTTTAAATTTTAAAATGCGTTAATATTGTGTCCGGAAACAGGGGTAGTCATAAGGAAAGCATCTCCCCATACATCGTTTTCACCTCACAATCACCATCATTATCTCGACAAATTCCCCAAAGGGACTATTTTTCAAATAATTTATATGTACGAT
>CANLED010000136.1 GCA_947489175.1 Chitinophagaceae bacterium
AGACCATGTGAGCAAGCCCTTAAAGATGCAGGAATGAGCGTTTCTGAAATTGATGAAGTAATTCTTGTAGGTGGTTCAACCAGAATTCCTAAAGTTCAAGAAATCGTAGAAAAATTCTTTGGTAAAAAACCAAACAAGAGCGTAAACCCAGATGAAGCTGTTGCAATCGGCGCAGGCGTTCAAGGTGCAGTTCTTACCGGTGAAGTAAAAGATGTTTTGTTGTTAGATGTTACTCCGCTCGGATTGGGAATTGAAACATTAGGAGGTGTAATGACTGTTTTGATACCATCAAACACTACCATTCCTACTAAAAAATCTGAAACTTTCTCAACTGCAGCCGATAATCAACCAGGGGTTCAAATTCAAGTGTTGCAAGGTGAAAGGCCTATGGCAAATCAAAATAAAACACTTGGTATCTTCAATCTTGACAATATCCCACCTGCACCAAGAGGCACACCTCAAATTGAAGTTACATTCGATATTGATGCAAATGGTATGCTAAACGTAAGTGCAAAAGATAAGGGCACTGGAAAAGAGCAAAAAATAAGAATCGAAGCTGGCAGTGGTTTGACCAAAGAAGAGATTGAAAAAATGAAAAATGATGCCAAAGCAAATGAAGCAACTGACAAAGAAGCGCGTGAAAAAATCGATAAATTGAATGCAGCTGACGGCTTGGTTTTCCAAACTGAAAAACAATTGAAAGAGTTTGGCGAAAAAATCCCTGCTGAGAAGAAGTCTGTCATCGAAAATGCTTTGACAAAATTGAAAGATGCTCATAAGATGCAAGACCTAGACACAATCGAAGCAGCAACAAAAGAATTGAACGATGCTTGGATGGCGGCTAGTCAGGACATGTACAATGCAACCAATCCAGCTGAACAGCAGCAAGGAGAAGGTCAACCTTCAGCTGATGCAGGTAAAACGAACGCTGAAAATGTAACTGATGCTGAGTTTGAAGAGGTTAAGTAACACATTAAGATTAATAAAAAAGGATCCAATTGGATCCTTTTTTTATGCTCTTTTTTAAATTATTTCCATCCAGGTATGGTCTGCCAGCAGTTTTACCGATGCAACACATTTTTTAAATGGCCCTGAGCCGCCCCATTCCTTTGGACTAACAAGAGAAAGAAAATGGCTATCATCTTTCTTTTCGTATAAATAATATGTTTGTCCAATAACAGGTGTAAAACTCAATTTTGCTGAATAAATCAGCATAGAAAGTTCCTTTCTTTTTTGAATTTCTTGAGCTTGCAATGCCAATAATTCAATCTGCTGACGAATCTGAGTAAGCTGCATGTTCGTTTGTTCTTCCATTGCAGTTAAGGCTTTATGCCTTATCACGCCTTCTTGCGTTGGCCTAATAACAGCTCCTGAAACTGAAGTAGAATAAGGCAAAACACTCATTTGCTTGTGGTAGTAAATAACATTTTTATATGCTGCTCCATCTGCATGGAAACCATCTTCAGTAATGCGCATATAACCATTGGGCATTATTTCATGGTAAAGCTTCAATGTTTGAAATCCTTCCTTCAAAAAAATAATTTCGAAGCTGATGCTGTTTATAAAACGAATACTTGCCTTTTCTGCAATTAAATCGTTGTCAAACAAGTGAAAGTCGCCATCAGCCAATATCTTGTAAGTAGATGAATATGCATTGTTTTCAAGCGTCACCCAATTCATATCAACAGATATAATTGGATTTTCACTTTCTGATGTAATCTTATAAGTACCTGATTTAGGTCTCTCCCCATATTCATAAGAACCCTTTTCAGGAAACAGTTGCCAAGAGAATAGAAAATTATATGCTTGAATCATGGTTATGAAACAAATTATTTTAACAAAGGTTCTAAGATGATGATTTTTTTAGAGCGGATTGATGCATTTTATTTATTTTTGTAGCTATGACAATAGAACAAATCAAAGTTATGAGAGACCGTCTGTCCGTCTTGAGGAGGTTTCTTTGACGTCGCTAACAGAGAACATAAAATAACAGAGGACAAACAAAAGTCGCTTTCACCTGGTTTTTGGGATGATAATAAGCGTGCAACTGAGATTCTAAAAACAATCAAGTTAAATGAATACTGGCTAAATCTTTATTTAACAACAGCTTCAGCTGTTGAGGATTTTGCTGTTTTATTTGAATTCTGGAAAGATGGAGATTGTACTGAAGAGGAAGTGAAACTTTCGCACGAAAAAGCTTTGCATTTTTTGGACGAAACTGAATTTAAAAGTACACTCAATCAACCAGAAGATGAACTGCCTGCAGTATTGCAAGTAAATAGTGGTGCTGGTGGAACAGAGAGTCAAGATTGGGCAGAAATGCTTATTAGGATGTATAGAATGTATGGTGAAAAGCAAGGGTGGACTGTATCTGAATTAGATTGGCAATCTGGAGATGGTGCTGGTATCAAAAGTGCTGTTCTTCAATTTGAAGGGCCTTTTGCATATGGTTTCCTGAAAGCTGAAAATGGGGTTCATCGTTTGGTGAGGATTTCTCCTTTTGACAGCAATGCAAGAAGGCATACCTCTTTTGCCTCCGTATACGTTTATCCACTTGTAGATGATTCCATCGAAATAGAGGTTAACCTGGCCGATGTTGAGTGGGAATTTTATCGATCTGGAGGTAAGGGTGGTCAGAATGTAAATAAGGTAGAAACAGCTGTTCGTATTAAGCACATTCCAAGTGGTATCATTGTTGAATGTCAACAAGCCCGTACCCAAGGGGAGAACCGAGATAAAGCTTTAAAGATGTTGAAAAGTAAGCTTTACGAAGAGGAAATGCGGAGGCGTGAAGAACAGAAAAATGCAAATAATGCTTCAAAGAAAAAAATAGAGTGGGGTAGTCAAATTCGAAGCTATGTTTTTCACCCATATAAAATGATTAAAGATCACAGGACAGATTTCGAGGTTGGGAACATTCAACCCGTAATGGATGGAGAATTAGATGGTTTTATAAAAGCCTACCTGATGAATGAAAAAGATATTATTTCATAAGAAAAAACCATAGAAATGAACAGTGGAACTTACAGTTTACCAATTCCAATTAATGAAGCAATACTTTCTTACACGGCAAATTCTCCTGAAAGGAATAGGCTTAAAGAAGTAATTGCAGAATTGAAGTCAACTGCAATCGATGTACCAATGTATATTGGATCAGCAGAAATCAAAACTGACAAAAAAATTGCTATATGTCCCCCTCATGAAAAAAAACATATCTTGGGTTATTTCAATGCTGGAGATGAGACCCATGTGAAAATGGCTATAGATGCAGCTCTGAAGGCAAAAGAAAATTGGGAATCAATGCCTTGGGAAAGTCGAGCTGCTATTTTCTTAAAAGCGGCGGACCTAATTGCAACCAAATACCGTCCTTATTTGAATGGAACAACAATGCTTGCTCAAAGCAAGACTGTTTATCAAGCAGAAATTGACAGTGCTTGTGAGTTGATTGATTTCTTGCGTTTCAATGTTCACTTCCTTTCTGAAATTTATGCACAACAACCTATAAGTAGTCCAGGAATGCACAATAGACTGGAATACAGGCCACTAGAAGGGTTTATCTTAGCGGTTACTCCATTTAATTTTACAGCAATAGGTGGCAATTTACCAGCATCGGCTGCCCTTTGTGGCAACACAGTTGTTTGGAAGCCTGCCAATACCCAAGTCTATTCTGCACAAATGTTTATGCGTGTGATGAAAGAAGCAGGATTGCCTGATGGGGTTATCAATTTGATTTATGTAGATGGACCAACAATTGGTAGGATATGTTTCTCTCACAAAGATTTTGGAGGTGTGCACTTTACAGGTTCAACAGGTGTATTCAACAGCATGTGGAAGACCATTGGAGAAAACATAGGAAATTATAAATCATATCCACGCATTGTTGGCGAAACGGGTGGTAAAGACTTTGTTATGGTTCATGCTTCTGCTGATCCTGAGGTAGTGGCTACCGCTTTGTTGAGAGGCGCTTTTGAATTTCAAGGGCAGAAATGTTCGGCCGCATCAAGGGCTTATCTTCCTTCTAATATTTCAGCACAAATTAAGGACAAACTGATTGCAGGTGTGAATAGTTTTAAGATGGGTTCTGTAGAAGACTTTAGCAATTTCATCACTGCTGTTATTGACCAGAAATCATTTGATAACATAAAATCTTACATAAATAAAGCTAGCTCATCTAACGATGCAAGTATTTTGGTGGGAGGAAATTGCAATGATAGCGATGGTTATTTTGTGACACCTACAGTGATTGAAACGACTGATCCAAAATTCGTGACAATGTGTGAAGAAATATTTGGACCAGTTCTTACCATTTATGTGTATCCTGAAGATAAGTTTGAAGAAACCATGGAGTTGTTAGACAAAACATCACCTTATGCACTAACAGGGTCTATTATTTCCAATGACAGGGCATCAATCGATTTGGCAACAAAGGTTTTAAGGAATGCCGCTGGAAATTTTTATATCAATGATAAACCAACTGGAGCGGTGGTTGGACAACAACCATTTGGAGGAGCAAGATCGTCTGGAACAAACGATAAAGCTGGATCAATCATTAACCTTTATCGTTGGTTGAGTGCAAGAACAATCAAAGAAACTTTCAATCCACCTACAGATTATAGGTATCCATTTATGCAACCTGAATAGTAATCTAATTTTACCAACGATACAAATAGAACTAAAAATTTATGAACGGAGTCAATACCATCATGGAAGAAGATCAGCTGAAGCTAACGCTAAAGCGGCTTTCGCATGAACTTATTGAAAACCATTATCCATTCGCTGAAACTTGTATCATTGGAATTCAGCCTCGTGGAATAGCCATCAGTGATTATATCACACACTACATACAAGAGCTTCATCCTGAGGTAAAGCTTCAATATGGAAAATTAGATATTACTTTTTATAGGGATGATTTTCGTACCCAGATACATGTCCCAAGCATTACTGAGCTGCCATTCTCAATTGAAAATAAAAAAGTCATTTTGATTGATGATGTCTTGTATACCGGCAGAACAATCAGAGCAGCTATGGATGCCTTGTTAGATCATGGAAGGGCTAAAAAGGTTGAACTATGTATATTGGTAGACAGGAAATTCAGCCGAGAATTGCCTATTGAGCCAAACTTTGTAGGTAAATCAATTGATTCAATCATCACACAAAAAGTAAAGGTAATGTGGGGAGTAGAAAAAAAGGTAGTTCTTTACGACAGCATATAGTGGTACTTATAAAAAAAATATCTTCTTATTTTGAATCATTCATCTAAATTTGTTTCTTAATGCACCTTAGTTCAAAACATCTGCTAGGCATTAGAGAGCTCTCTTCTGGAGATATCCAACTTATTTTAGATACTGCCAAACAATTTAAAGACGTTCTTCAGCGACCCATTAAAAAGGTTCCTTCTTTGCGTGATATAACCATTGTGAATCTTTTTTATGAGAATTCAACCCGTACCAGAATCTCATTTGAATTGGCAGAAAAAAGATTGAGTGCAGATACTGTGAATTTTTCAGCAAGTGGATCATCAGTTTCGAAAGGAGAAACTTTACTCGATACCGTTAATAATATTTTGTCAATGAAAGTTGACATGGTTGTAATGAGACATAGTGCAACAGGTGCGCCTCACTTTCTTGCGAAACACATTCCCGCTGCAATTATAAATGCAGGTGATGGCATCAATGAACACCCAACACAAGCGCTGTTAGATGCATTGTCTATCACAGAAAAATTGGGCTCTTTAAAAGGTAAAAAAGTGGCCATTATTGGAGATATTATGCATTCCCGTGTTGCTATGAGCAATATGTATTTACTCAATAAAATGGGTGCTGAAATTACCATTGCTGGTCCACCTACCTTAATACCCAAATACCTTAAAGAATCATTTGGTGTAAATGTAACTTACAATGTACAAGAAGCGCTTGAATGGTGTGATGTTGCTAATGTGTTGCGTATTCAATTAGAGAGACAAAACCAGGTTTTATTTTCTTCACTGAGGGAATACAATCAGTCTTATGGTATTAGTAGAAAGCTTTTAGAAAAGATTCAGAAAAATATATTGATTATGCATCCTGGTCCCATAAATAGAGGTGTGGAATTGGATAGCGATGTAGCAGATAGTGGACAATCACTTATATTAGATCAGGTAGAAAATGGTGTAGCAGTGAGAATGGCTGTTTTATATTTACTGTCAGGTAGAAAAGAAGCAACTGCATAAAAATATTTCATGCAAAAAATATGTCTTTTTCCAGGAACTTTTGATCCCATAACTTTAGGGC
>CANLED010000137.1 GCA_947489175.1 Chitinophagaceae bacterium
CTTATATTAATGTTTCTTGTTTTTGTAAATTCACTTGTATTATTGATAGGATTTGAATTGAATGTAAGCATCAACTCTTTAAAAAGTATCGCGGCAAAAAGAAAAAAACATCATCATTATGACGAACAAACCTAGGCCATTTATTTTGGCTGAAACAAATTGGAAATCTGTAAAAGAAATTCAATATGATGTAGCGATTCTCCCATGGGGAGCTACAGAAGCACACAACTACCACATGCCCTATGCAACTGATAATTATCAGGTAGATCATATCGCTTATCACAGCGCGGAAGCTGCTTGGAATCAAGGAGCAAAAGTATTGGTGTTGCCAACTATACCGTTTGGTGTAAACACCGGACAATTAGATATCCCCTTTTGTATGAACATGAATCCGAGTACACAATTAGCGATTCTTAAGGATGTTTGTGATGTATTGGTGAGGCATAAAGTAGGAAAATTGGTTATTTTGAATGGACATGGAGCGAATAATTTTGTGTCGATAATAAGAGAATTGGCAGGCCTGTTTCCTGATTTATTTGTTTCGGTTGTAAACTGGTTTCAATCAGCCCCCAAGCATGATATATTTGAACAAGCTGGAGATCATGCAGATGAAATGGAAACAAGTGTCATGCTGCATTTAGCACCAGAATTGTTGTTGCCGCTAGCAGAAGCAGGAGATGGCGCTACAAAAAAGTTTACACCCAAAGGATATAATGAAGGATGGGCTTGGACACAAAGACCATGGACCAAAATCACTAAAGATACAGGTTCAGGAGATCCTAGTTTAGGAACAGCTGAAAAAGGAAAAATTTTCCTTGATAGGTGCATAGAACATATTTCAACATTTTATGTTGAAATAGCTGGAAAATCAATTGACAATCTTTTAAAATAATTCATAACAATAAATCTAGATTATGCGGTCATTATTAGTCAGTGCCTTATTGATGCTTGCAGTGAATGTTTTTGCACAAGAAAACATAGAAGTATCCTTCAAAATTTCTAATCCCACTGGAAGCCCCATTTCCAATGCGGAAGTAAGGATTTTGAACATCGAAAAAATGGGAAATAAGGGTGTGGATGGACTCATAACGTTCAATCAATTATCAAAAGGAAAATATACCATCGAGATATCCGCAGTTGGATTTTCTACGTTGGTCCAGAAAATCGACATCAACAAAAAGCAAGAGTTTTCAATAACACTAGAATATGATTATAAGCAGTTGAGTGATGTTGTGGTAAATGCAACCAAAAAAGAATCTGATTTTTACAGGATACCAAGCGCAGTTACAACATTTGACAGCAAACAAATTAGGGATTTCAGGATATGGGAAATCGCTGATTTATCTGGTTTGGTACCAAACATGAATTTATCGCAGTCGGGAGACAACAGAAATGTTGCATTTATCAGGGGAATAGGAACAACTTCTTATGAACAAGCAGTAGCAACGTATATTGATGGAGTAGCGCAATTCAGTTTGGATACCTATTTGCCACAGTTGAATGATATTGCATCTATTGAAATACTAAGGGGACCACAAGGAACATTGTATGGAAGAAATTCGATGGCTGGGGTGATTAACATCATCACAAAAAAGCCAAGCAATACAACATCATTCAATGCCGATTTGAGTATTGGGGAATTTGGACAAAAGCGTATTAATGGAGCGCTTAGGTTTCCAATTTTAAAAAATAAAATCTTTGGAAGCGTATCATTGTTGCATGATTTAAAAGATGGTTATTATACCAATGATTTTCTAAAAAAATCATTTGATAAACAAAATCAAACTGGGGTAAATGCGCAGGTTAAGTATTTAATCAATGATAAATGGACTATGCAATTGGACCATAAAACGTACAAGGCAAAAAATGAAGGAGCATTTCCACTTGTAGGAGATATCACTGAATTGTTGAAAAATCCATTTCGCTTGTCACAAAACCTGGTTGCACCCATGAGAGACAATACCAGCAACAGTTCTTTGGTGTTGAAGTACAAAGGAGAGAAAGTTAATTTGTTTGTTCAGAATTCATGGCAGCAGAATTACCGTTATTATGAGAATACCATTGACGCAGACTTTTCGCCATTTGATATTGTGGGTATTTTCAACAATTATGGCAAGGATTTCAACAGGGTAAAAGTTTTTACCCAAGAAATAAAGTTGAGTTCTTCAGAAAATGATGATTCAAAGTTTAAATGGGTTGCAGGCACTTATCTTTATAACCAACAGAATCCAACCAAACAAGCAACTTCGTTTGGAAAAGATGCTGGATTTATAGGAGTTCCAGACAAAAATTTTGCGATAATTTCAACTAATTTGTCAACCAACACTGGTTTGGCGTTATATGGAAATGGCGTATTGAATTTAACCAAAAAGTTTGCCATTACGGGTGGATTGAGGATAGACAGAGAAAGTAGAAAGATGACTGTTTCAGGAGCTTATGAAAAGCAACCAAATCCAGTGTTTGTAACCAATCCCGATACAACAGGAAAGACAAGTTATTCTGCGGTATCACCTAAAATAGGGATACAGTATAATAGAACAGAGAACAGCATTTATTATTTAACATACAACAGAGGGTTCAGAACAGGTGGACTAACATCTATATCATCAGACCCATCATCAATTCCATTGATAGCTTACAAACCAGAGTATAGCAATACATTTGAGGCTGGTTTAAAAGGAGAACAGCTGAATAAGAGAATCAAGTTTGCTTTAGCCGTATTTTACAGCAAGGTAAGCGACATACAAGTACCCTCTTTGGTTTTACCAGACGCCATTACAGTGGTTAAAAATGCGGGCAAATTAGAGTCTAAGGGGTTAGAATATGAAATAGCCGCCATACCAGTAAACGGGTTAACAATAAATTATAGTGGAGGGTTAACAGATTCAAGGTATTTGACATTTACAACCGGACAAAATGGAGCTCAGGTAGATTTGGCTGGAAAGAGGCAAATTTTTACGCCGGTGTTAACCAATTTGTTGACGATGCAATTTCAGCACAAGCTGGATAAGAAAGGAAAAGCATCACTGGTGTTAAGGGGTGAGTATAAAATTATGGGAAGGCAGTATTTTGATGTAGCCAATACCATCGAGCAAAAAATGTATCGATTGTTGAATTACAAGGCAGGTGTTCAAACAAAGAATGTAGATGTTTTTGTTTGGGTAAGAAATGCAGGCAACACCAAATACATAGATTATGCCTATGATTTTGGTGCAGCCCACTTGGGTAATCCTAAGGTAGTGGGAGCAACTGTTTCTGTAAAATTGTAAGAGGTGTTTGAAAGTTAACAACGGCTGCACTACTAAATTCGTTATTTTTTTCGGTTACTTAGGTTAATGACGAATTTAATTGGTGATGAAATAAGTGATTTTTTTGTAATTTATAATACGCTGAATATCATTACAATACATATTAAGTTATAACCTAATATGACAAAAGCAAGGAAATATTCCTTGCTTTTGTCGTTTATAAAGTACGTGAAAGACCAACTAGGTTTAGAATAACATCTACTTTTTTAGAAAATTCACAAGCGCGGAACTGATTAATATGCTCTCGTTCATAAGAAAAATGAATTAAATAATTGAAAATGAATAAAATACATATTATGTAAAAAAATAATAAGTAACCTATGTCATCAAAAAAAACACAATAATCATTTTACTTGAACACTTTGTCCTGCATCATCGCTACTCCCAATCCCGGTTTTGCCCTCGGAACCCATCTATATGACTCCATTTCCAGTCCAACCGCGATGTCTTCGCTCAACAACAACGGTCCATCTGCATCCAAATAATCTACCATTGGCGCTAAGTGTGCAAGCGCTGCTGTACCTAATGTACTCTCGTTCATGCATCCGAGCATCACCTTCAAACCGAATCCACGTGCTTTCTTAATCATCTCCATCGCTGGCGTGATGCCACTGCACTTCGTCAACTTGATGTTGATCCCAGAAAAAACGTCCTTGCATTTATCTATGTCCATCACCCCTACACATGATTCATCGGCAATGATGGGTATTGGGGTCATGGATTTCAACTTCGCAGTTCCTTCAAAATCGTCTTTCGCCAAGGGTTGTTCTATCAACTCTATCCCCAACCCTTCCAACACCGGCAGCATATTTTTCGCTTGCTCTAAACTCCATCCTGCATTGGCATCTATGCGAATGATGGCCGCTGTTTGCTTTCTGATCGCAATCAATTTCTCCAAATCCCCTTCATCGCCTACCTTGATTTTATATATTGGGGATGGATGTGCTTCGATTTTTTTAAGCATCATCTCCAATGTATCTATTCCTATGGTATAATCTGTTTGGGGCGATTTCGTGGGATCGAGGTTCCATAAATCATACAACGGCTTGCGTTTCATCTTCCCATACAAATCCCACCCTGCCATGTCCAATGCCGAAACTAAAAATGGATTTTTGGGAAACAAATGATGCAGGAAATGCCAAAACCGCTTGGGATCCATAAACGAAAATGATTCCACAAATTTCCTCTTCGCCTCCAAATCCTCCTGCATTTTTTCTACCGTAATATCATAATAACTGATGGCAGGGGCTTCCCCGTATGACCTGATACCGGGTCCCCAAGTAAGCTCTACAACCAATGATTTCTGGTGGGTTTTGGTTCCTTTCGAAATCGTAAATGGATATTGAAAGGGTAGCTCTGAAACTGCGTGCCTTAGTTGTAACATGTTATGCTCTTCCGCTCATTTTAATGTACGATGATAACTCATTGTTGAAGACATCATTTTCTAAAAGATCTTCGATATTGATGTGCATCCTGAATCTCCAATAATGTTTTGAATCTCCCGGTATATTTATTCTTTCCTCCGATGGCAATGGCAACCTCAACCCTTCATTCATCGCAAACAAATCCTGAAGTTGGAAGATTGACCACATGGCGGGTGACCACAAATGCTGTAGCAAAATGGATTTCACCAAGTGTGGTTCGGCAAAATAAGGTGCTGAACCATACTGTCCCAGTTGCTCGTTGTAAAACAATTGCGACTGCTTCCTATCCTCTTCCCACCACTCCCTGATGGTACTCATGTCATGCGTTGATGGTGTTACCACCGATAAATATGGAGCATCGGCTGGATTGAAAAATGATTTTTCTAATTGCTTGGGCATCCGTTGCACTTCCATGCTCAAGAAACCTATTGAATTCATTACTCCGGGTAGACAAGCAGGCACCAGGCCGAGGTCTTCACCACAGACAAGCATGTCAGTACTTCTTTTCAAAGCCGGAAGTTTTTCCATCGCTTCCTCTTTCCAAATTTGGTCCTGACGTTGAAAGAAATAATCAACGTAAAGATCCCACAAATGCTTCTTAGCATGGTCATCAAGGTGCTTGTATGACAACGTTTCAGCTGCATTGAACCTGAAGTGAAAATGATCGTGGTGGTCTTCCTCTTTCCAAAGTATTACATTGGAATGTAAGTTGAACAAGAGTTGCTTTAATGACTGATTATCAGCCGTTTCTGGAAGCTCAGCGAAATAACTTTCAATCATCCGCTGACTGTGGAACGCAGGCTTGAATCGATAATTTCCTTCATGATGAATTAAAAAATGCTTTAACTCCTTCTCTCTTCCCTGCCCCATCTCCCATAAAACAGCATCGGTGATATATGGAGTGCACAAACGATCTGCATCAAAGCCTATCCCCTTTTGTTCAAATTCATGGCGATGAACAGGAATGGCAGGGACAAAATGACCCATGATGCCTTCAACGGCATGTGCTGGTATCGACCAAATCCTGAAGAAGCCGAGTATATGATCAATTCTAAAGGCATCAAAATAGTATGACATCTGCTTAAAACGCTGTTGCCACCAAGCATAACCATCTTGTTTCATTGTTTTCCAATTGTAGGTTGGAAATCCCCAGTTTTGTCCTGACACCGCAAAATCATCAGGAGGTGCACCAGCCTGCATATCAAGGTTATACAATTCCGGCTGCATCCAAGCATCAACTCCATATCTGTGAACCCCAATGGCAATGTCACCTTTAAGAAGAATGCCGTGTTTATTGGCATAATCATGGGCGCTTTTAAGCTGACAATGCAAATGGTATTGAATGAAAAAATGGAGTGCAATTTTACTGAAAGAAGCAGCATAATAATCACACAGTTCCTTGATCAATTCTTCATTAAAAACAGCATATTTTCCCCAATCGGCCGGATTTGCAGAACCGTATAAGTCACGCAAATAACTGTAAACCGCATAAGGAACCAACCAATATTTATTTTGTTGGAAGAAAGCTTTGTAATCA
>CANLED010000138.1 GCA_947489175.1 Chitinophagaceae bacterium
GCATGGGTTTTGTCGTTTACAACTAATTTAGCCATTTGTTGTTTAGGGTGACTTTTAAAGTACGCACCAGAAAGTTTACCATACCAAGGCCACGTATATTCACAATCTGTAGCTGCATGGATACCAACGTAACCGCCACCAGCTTGAATGTAACGTTCAAATGACGCCTGTTGATAGCTGTCAAGAACATCACCAGTTGTACTAAGAAATACAACAGCGCTGTATTTCTTTAAATTGTTCTCTGTAAACACCTTGGCATCTTCTGTGGTGTCAACAATAAAGCCATTTTCTTTACCCAATTTAAGCATGGCAATTTTACCTACACCAATTGAACCATGCCTAAAGGCTGCAGTTTTAGAAAATACCAGTACACGTGTTTGTGCACCAACATTTACTGCAATGATGAGAAGCAATGCTAGTAAACCATTTTTAATCTTATGCATATTTGTAGATTGATTTTTTTCGAACACCCTTTTCAGTTATCGATTTTGGAGAGATAAATTTAATGATTATTTCCGATGTAATTTAGACGCTTTTTGAAAGAAATTCTTTTGTTTAGCCGTTGATTAACAAAAACGCCACAAAGAAATGATCTCTGCGGCGTTTAAATGAAAACAAAATTAAAAAATTAAAGTTCTTTTATCTTAACATTTCTGTACCAAACTGCATTCCCATGATCTTGAAGGGCTATTCTGCCCTTAGGCGACTTCCCAAAACCTGGCATTTTTTTGAACTTGCTTCCAGCAACCATTTTATTCCAATTTTCATCCCCAACAACGGTAGTAACGACATTTTCACCGTTCAAAAACAACTTAAGTTCGCCATTGTTGTAAATAATTTCAGCAAGATTCCATTCTCCAACTGGCTTTACAGTTTCTTTTGATGATGAAATTAAGTCATACAAATCTCCTGCACGGTGCTTTATGATTTTAGCATCAGAATGTCTGTCATTATCCAAAACCTGCATTTCCATGCCAGTATGGAAAGTATGCTCAAATTCTGGAGCTTCATTTACACCAAAAATGATGCCACTGTTTCCACCTTCTGAGATTTTCCACTCAACACTGAAGTGATAGTTTTCGTACTCATTATCAGTTACCAAATCACCACCTCTTTTGATTTTCGAAGTTTTGTCTGGATAAGGCACATAAGATAGAACGCCATCTTGTACCTTCCAATTTGAGCCATTTCCCTCATCGTTGCTGTAAATATGCCAACCGGCTTTTGACTTACCATCAAAAAGTTGTTTCCAACCTTTTTGGTGATTTGATGATGATTGAACTGCTTTGGGTGTAGGCTCTTGATTCCCGGGTAAATTGAAACTAAAAAAAATAGTGGCAATGGCAATCGTTAAAAATGTCTTCATTATTTATGTTTTATTTATTCATTGACAATATGTACGAAACCATGGCTTCTGCATCATCTGCACTTAGGTTAGGATGACCAGCCATCGGTATCTCACCCCAAACACCTTGTCCGCCTTGTTGGATTTTCTCAACAAGCATCTTGGTATTCTTTTTATTGTTCTCATATTTTTGGGCAACCTCTTTGTACGCAGGACCAATCAATTTTGTGTCGTCTTTGTGGCAAGTTCTGCAATCAGAAGCCTCAATCAAAGCTTTGCCATCTTTTTTGGCAACTACTTTCACTTCTTCAACTTTTTCTTTTGGTTCAGCCATTTCCTCTTTTACCACTGGTTCTTCTTGTGTTGCGTTGCTGATTGGCTTTTGTTCAGCAGTTTCAGTTGTTTCTCCACCGCCGCAAGCAAATAGCCCTGCCGCTACAATCATTGTTAACAGTACTTTTTTCATTGTTTGGTTTTTATCATGTTTGTTTTAAATGCCTAAAATTGATCTGTTGAAAGCTTCATTGCTTCCTGTGTTTGCAAAATCATCGAATGCCTTTTCTGTAACCCGAATGATGTTATTTTGTATAAAGATAGCACCTTCTTTGGCTCCATCCTCAGGATGTTTAATGGCACATTCCCATTCCATTACCGCCCAACCCTTATAGTCATAAGCTGTTAGCTTGCTGAAAATGGATTTGAAATCTACTTGACCATCTCCCAAAGAACGGAAACGACCTGCACGGTTTATCCAGTTTTGATAACCACCGTATACACCCTGCTTTCCGGTTGGATTGAACTCTGCATCTTTTACATGAAACATTTTAATGCGTTCATGATAATGATCGATGTAAGTGAGATAATCCATGCATTGCAACACAAAATGACTTGGATCGTATAACAAACAAGCACGCTTGTGGTTATTGGTTTTTTCTAGAAAAATTTCGTAAGAAACGCCATCATGGAGGTCTTCTCCAGGGTGTATTTCATAACAGAGATCTACTCCATTGTCTTCAAAAACATCAAGAATTGGAAGCCACCTGTTGGCAAGTTCTGTAAATCCGGTTTCTACCAAACCAGCTGGACGCTGAGGCCATGGATAAACAGTATGCCAAAGCAAGGCTCCGCTGAAAGTAGCATGGGCATTGAGTCCTAAGTTAGCAGATGCTTTTGCTGCATACTTCAATTGTTGCACAGCCCATTCTGTTCTTGCCTTGGAATTTCCACGGACTGATTCTGGAGCAAAGCCATCAAACTGAGCATCGTATGCAGGGTGAACTGCTACTAGCTGTCCTTGTAAATGAGTTGACAATTCAGTGATTTCTAATCCGGCAGCTTCAACAATTCCTTTGATTTCTTGGGCATAATCAAGGCTATTAGCTGCTTTTTCAAGATCAATGCAACGGGGATCCCATGTTGGAATTTGCACTCCCTTGAATCCCAAGGAAGCTGCCCATTTGCAGATTGATGATAAATCGTTGAACGGAGCCGTATCTCCCATAAATTGGGCTAAAAATATACCTGGTCCCTTAATTGTTTGCATAATTATTTTTTTAATTTAAACAGTATGGGCTGTCCATTTGTGCGGTGATTGTGCTGATGCCACAACATTGTCAATGAATGCCATACCCCTGATTCCATCTTCAACTCCAGGGAAATCAAGCATTTCTGCTGTTGGTTCAGTACCATCAATTTGGGCACCTAGTGTTAACGCAAAATTTCTGTAAATGTTGGCAAAGGCTTCAAGGTATCCTTCTGGATGTCCACCCGGTGTTCTTGAGTTATGGACTGCAAATGAAGAAAGTCTATCAGCATAGTTTCCGCCTGCCCTGTAAATTTGTGTTGGCTGATCCAACCACTTCACCAACATGGTATTAGGTTCATGTTGAGCCCACTCCAGTCCACCTTTTTCTCCATAAACCCTTATTTTAAGTGCGTTCTCTTCACCGGCGGCAACTTGTGAAGCCATCAAAACGCCTGCAACTCCATTTTGTAATCTCAACAAAACATTGCCATCATCATCCAACATCCTGTCTTCAACCATAACATTGAGGTCTGCACATAGATGGGTGATTTTTAATCCAGTGATATATTCGGCCAAATGTGCGGCATGTGTTCCGATATCTCCCATGCAACCACTTTTTCCACTTCTTTTTGGATCTGTGCGCCAAGCTGCTTGTGCATTGCCTTCGCGCTCAGACAATTTACTCAACCATCCTTGAGGGTATTCAACCCAAACTTTTCTGATTTTACCGAAAGCACCTTCTTTTACCATTTGCTTGGCTTGCTTCACCAAAGGATAACCAGAATAAGTATGCGTTAAACAAAGAATCCTTCCGGTTTCCGCTGCCTTTTGCTTTAACTGTAGGGCTTCATCCAAAGTAAATGCAATTGGCTTTTCTATCACCACATGAAAACCATGGTCCATCGCCATCATCGCTGGGGCAAAATGAGCAAAGTTTGGTGTCACTATCGTTACAAAATCAATTTTCTTGTCGGCCGGCAACTGACTTTCTTTTGTAATCATTTCTTCGAAAGTCAGGTAAATCCTGTCTTCATCAAAGAACAATGCCTTTCCTGAGTCTTTTGCAATTTCTGGATTGATGCTAAGTGCTCCACAAACGATGTCTATCAATCCATCAATTCCTACAGCATGTCTGTGAATGGCGCCAATGAAAGCATCTTTTCCTCCACCTACCATTCCCATTCTAAGTTTTCTGTTCATAGTTATTTAGTTGAAAATATTCAAAATAAAACGATTTTTAAAAATAATGAATTTAGTTTTAAGAAATCTTAATAATGCTATTTGGTTGAAAAAATTTTTTTCTTCTAATCCATTTATAAAAAAAGAGGAGACAAATGCCTCCTCTTAAAAATTTTAAAAGCTGCTATTAAATTATGCTTGCTTTGCCTTTCTTCCAAAGAAATAAAGTGCTGCAAATGCAACAATCAAAATAGCAGGGAAAATCAACATATTAGATAAAGTAGATTGTCCTGCTGCTAAATCAGCTGCATCACCAACTAACCCCTTAGCTTCAGCTACAGTTTTATTAGATTTAATCCATCCACCAATAATCGGCTGAAAAATAGATGATGAGAACATGCCTATTCCACCCATGATTGAAAGTCCAAGAGCACCAGTTTGAGGAAGGTGTTGACCAACATAACCAAGCATATTTGGCCAGAAATAACAAATACCCAAGGCGTAAACAAATGCTGCTACGTATAACATAGAGCCTCCCATGGTGCTAAGCATGTAAATACCGATCAATCCGAAAATAGCTGATCCCAAAAGTACGCCTGCCGTATTTAGTTTCTCAACCAAAGGACCAGCAAAGTATCTTCCAACCGCCATAACTCCAGTAACCAAAGCCAAAATCAACATTGGACTAGCTCCTGCTTTTGCAAGGATTGGTCCAACCCAATTTTGTGGTCCAAATTCTGAAATAGCAGTTAATGCCATACAAGCGGCCATGAAAAGGTATAAAGGATTCAACATCGCTTTGAAACTTGCCAATGGTGAAGCTGCATCAGCTTTAGGCTGTGGGAATGTTTGTCCCCAAAACATGATGGCATAGATAACAGTTGGTATAAGAATCACCCATATTTGAGCTTGCCAAGGCAATGCTGCATCTGTCATGAACTTTGATATCAATGACCCCAACACAATTCCTCCAGGGAACCACATGTGAAAACGATTCATTTTTTTATGGAATTCGTTTCCAGTGTATGCATCTGCAATCATAGGATTACAAGCAGCTTCTGTACAACCATTTCCAATTCCTATCAACAAAGTTGAAATCAACAACACATTATAACTGCTCGCAAAAATGGTGGTTAGGATACCAATGGCGTGCGCAACGAATGCCAACTGCATGATTAGTTTTGGTCCGATTTTAGCATAAAAAATTCCACCCAGGATCATGGCAATTGGGAAACCGAGAAACCACATCGAGTTGATTGTACCAAGTTGAACTGTGTCAAGGCTCAATTCTGTTCCTAGTTGTGTCAAGATTCCCGCTCTTATGCTGAACGAAAAGGCTGTTGTGATAAGAGCAAAGCAACTGGCAAGAAAGAGGCGATTTGCATTAATTGGCTGACTCATTTGTTTTTAGATTTGGTTAAGGGTTAAAAAATCGTTGAAAACACCAATGATAAATGATTTAAGGTACTTTTTGCTTAATTATTTATAAAGTGTTGAACTAAAACTAAATAATCTTTCCTTTTTAGCCAAATATTAAATTTTTACCTTGGTTTTGTTCGAAAAATAACAATATATGGTCCGTATTATAGATGAATTGAATCACGTAGTTATTTGATTTATTTTAATAGTGTTTAAACTTTAGCAGATAAAAATTACTTTCTGTACATTATTATCAATTTAAGTAATCATAGCTATTGTAACCATTATCATTAAAAATACCTTTGGAATTCAAAATGCAAGAAGGAAATATTAGACAGCCGTTGCATAGGGATTTTTCCCTACCCTTAGAAAAAACCAATAAAAATGCGAATCATCTAGTAAGTGATTCGCATTTTTATTGATTATCATCCTTGACAAAAAATGCGCACAAATACTCTTTTTTTAACGTCTATAAGACGATATTTTACAAATTCGAATTATTAGGTTTTTATGATTGAAATCATATTAAAATAATTTTTCATTTCAAACATATTCGAAATAAGACATTCTATTAAATACCAACAAAACATAAAATTATTTAATTAAATACTACTAGTTTTTTATTAATTTCAGAATCTAATCTCCAAAAATATGAACAACAACCAATTCGATCTAGATTCTATTGAATTAATGTACAATTCTGGCCTGCATGCTGTAGTTGAAAATATTTTTAAACTCATTCGGCTAGAGATAAAAAAAGGAAACACTATAAAAATTTTTAGAAAATCTTCTGA
>CANLED010000139.1 GCA_947489175.1 Chitinophagaceae bacterium
CTGGAGAACCAGCATATCGTATGATTACAATTCCAGAGCCACCATTTCCACCTGTAAGCGTTGTGCCAGATGATGCATCGGAATTGGCGCCACCGCCACCACCGCCGGTATTGGGCGTGCCTGAATTCTCATAAGTGCTTCCACACCCAGCACCCGTGCAGCCACCACCGCCAGAGCCGCCAACTGCATTGGTACTTTGCCCACTATAAGATCCCCCGGCTCCACCACCTGAAAAATAATAAGTGCCACTAACATTTTGTCCATATCCAACAATTGCACCCCAAGATGACAAAGAATTAGAGCCGATGCTACCGTTTACTGAATTTGTAGTTGCATAAGTACCCCCCTTACCGCCTGCACCGGCTGCAGGTGAATTTACAGTAATGCCACCTGTTCCACCTGAGGTTGAAATTGCGTTTACACCCGGGTTTCCTCCAGCAGCAGATAGAATTGTTGCCACTCCTTTTACAACAAAAGAGTTACCTCCACTTGTTGGTGCATTTCCGGAATTTGGAAGATTGGCGCCATAACCGCCTGCTCCAACAGTAACAATTAATGAGCTATCAGTTGAAAGTTTACCAGAAAGTGAAGAAATTTTGCCCCCACTTCCACCGCCACCGCCATGGCTGTTGCTCCCAAAACTTTTTCCACCGCCACCGCCACCACCAACGGCAAAAATACTTGCAGATATTTCATAACGCAAGGTAAATGCAGTAGAAGAAGACCTAGTGCCATATGGACTTGTAATGGATACTACGCCAGTTGTTCCGCTTCCCACAACAGCAGTGATGCTTGTTGCACTTACTACAGTAAAAGAGGATGCAGGAGTTCCTCCAAAACTAACATCAGTTGAACCAGTAAATTTACTTCCTGTAATTGTAACGGTTGTTCCTGCCGGACCACTTGTGGGGGTAAAAGATGTTATGATAGGTTCATCGCCATTGTTCCTTCTCAAATTTATCTTACCGCCATTAGTTCCTGCAAAAGCTACTGATGACATGTCTGGCCTACCATCCAAGTCAAAGTCAGCCATTACTAAACCATAAGCACCTGTTCCACTACCCCAATTTATGTTGGTAGCAAAACTCAACGAACCACTCGTGCTGTTGTTTTTAAGAACACTTACCTGTCCTGAAGCTCCATCAGTAATTCCTCCATTTGTAGTCAGATCTGGCTTGCCATCTCCATTCAGGTCTTCGATAGCAATATACCTTGGAGACCAATATGTGCTGTAATCCACTTTATTTGCCAAGGTAATTGACCCGGAGGTAGATGTATTCAAAAAAACAGAAGCCCCAGTAGCAGTAGTTCCAGTTGTTCCAGTACTATTTGCTGTAGCAATATCCAATTTACCATCTCCATCTAAATCACCCAGCGCAATGTCCACTGCCGGTGATACAGCTGTTTTATCAACCTTTGTGGCAAAACTTATTGATCCTGCACTAGTGGTATTACGCAAAACCGAAATTGTTGTGCTACCTGAATTAGAAACCACAATATCTGGTACCTTATTACCATCGATATCGCCTATGGCTATACCCTTGGGATAAGTTCCTACTGTAAAATCTGTTTTTGTAGCAAAAGATAATGTTCCTGAACTCAGTGTATTTTTAAAAACGGAAACTGTTGTGGTTCCAGAATTTGCTACAGCAATATCCTGCAAACCATCCCCATTGAGATCGGCAATTGCCAAATCGAAAGGCTTAGTACCTGTAGCCAAACTAATTAAAAGAGCGAAACTGATGGACCCAGTCGTGGAAGTGTTTCTAAAAACATACACCGTATTTGCAAAAAAATTTGCAACAGCAACATCAGGTTTGCCATCCCCAGTAAGGTCTCCTATGGCTATCCCCATTGGCGTGGTCCCTACGGCCTTATCTATTTTGGCAGCAAAGGAAGTTGCATTAAGAACCCCTGAAGTTGCCTTATTCCGAAAAATCGATATAGAATTACTTACACTGTTCCCAGCAATCATATCAATCTTGCCGTCCCCATCCAGATCAGCTGCTGCGAGTGGTATCGGATCAGTAACTACAAAAAAAGATACTCCTGTCGTTTCAAATGATGTTGCTGAAATATTTCCGGAATAAGTCATTTTAAAGGGCCTTACGCTCCGGCCGATTAATCCTGTAATTATGTTAAGCACTGAAATATTTTCGTAAGTTGCCCCTACCGGAACAGTTGCTGTTATACTAGTTGAAGAAGCACTGCTCACATTTCCTTTTACCGCGCCAAAAAATACGATGTTATTTGCTGCGGTTGCATTGAAACCTGTTCCTGTAATAGTAACAGATGTACCTGCAGCCCCACTTTCAGGAGAAAAACTTGAGATAATTGGTTGCCCAATGGAATTATAGAAAGATGCTAACAAGACAAAGATGAAACCGATTTTTCCCATAATTAAGATTAAATGTCTAAAACGTCTTTAAACCACTTTGATTTTTATCTCAAAAGAAATTTAGCAAGCTTTAACTCAACACAAAAAATTTGATTGAATTACGCTTATCAATTAATTTTTACTAAATACTTGTGAATTAGTTATTTATGTATTTATAAAATAACATGATTCTAGCTTATTGAACCAGAATTTTGCATGAAAATCTATCCCGAATTATAATTCAAGAGAAGGTTGTATCCGGAACATACTTTATTAAGGAATAAATGGAATTTAAACCAACATGCCAAAGGGAGCAATGTAGGGTACCAGAAGAATTTTAAAAATATTTGGAGGGACTACAGCCTTTTTCTTTTTTGAAAGCTACATAAAAAGTTGAACTGCTTTTGAAGCCTGCTTGTTTAGCTATCGCATCTAAAGTTAAGTGTTCAGAATTCATATTTACTTCTTTAATGAAATAATCAATTCTAAATTTATTGATGTAATCCCTGAAATTCTTTTTTAGCCCCTGGTTCAACACAAACGAGCAATGATGTGATGGGATTCCTAATTCGTCTGCCATTATACCAATACTAAACTCAGGATTGAGGTAAGGAGTCATTTCATCCATGTAGTTGTAAATTATATCAATGTAATTTTCAATTTGATCTTGTTCCAATAAGGATTGATTGTTTATTTGAATCGTAACAATCTCTTTCAATATTGGCTTAGGGGTAGTGAGGTCTATTGGAATAGGGATGCTATTCAACCTAGTTGCCAAGTTACCATAGAGCACATTGGGAGATCGAATGATAAAAAAGATGAAAAATGAAGTAAAAATACCAGAAATCAGAAAAGCCTTGTTGTCATCAAAACCAGGGTCTGGTTTTATGATATTGAAAAGAATGAAAAAACAAAAAAGAAATTGCATCAAGTTAGCAAAACTAACTATCGACAGTAACGTTAAAATCCAGTTTTTCGCATCTCTGCTTATAGGATTCATTGTATCCTTTAAAGCGTGAATCAATATTTTCCAACAGAAAAATATGTATAAAAGAAATAGAATAGCCTTTATTTCAATAAAAAGGAAAAATAAATTCAATTCTGAATCGATCCAACTGAATGTAAACCCATTCTTTTTCAGAAAAAATAAAATCGATTCAAGGCATAAAATAAATATTGGAAAGATACAATGTAAGTAATCTCGCTTACGCAATTTTGTTTCATCACCCATAAAACAACGTAAGTATAAGTAAAAGAGTGATGGAGAAAAAAAAATCAGTAGTTGAGTAGTAAGTAAAACCAATAAATCTTGATTCGCGAAGGGAGCATTATTAAACAAATAAACAGCGTTGTTTAAAGCCCTAATCATGAAAAGCAATCCCAACAATTTATTCAAAAGGACATTGCCTTTGCTATAGGTAAAAAGATGTATTGCAAAAATAAATGCCAAGAAAGCACCACCGTATGAGATAAAATCTAGATTCATCGTTTGTAAAGCAATAAAAACCTTTTGGTGGACTTTAATTTAGATAAATTTAACTACAATATTTAACAAAATAAATTCATTTTAAAACTACCTGATAATCAATTAGTTAATTTACACAATACACAGAAATTGATAAAATCAAGAAATAAATTTTAGTGCAAATCAATGACATTTTTTTACTTTTGAACATGTTTGACCAAATCCTTTCCCATGCTTATGCTGCTGTTGCCTTCCTAGCCTTAATTATAAGCATTGATTTGCTGTTGAATTTCAAAAGACCCCTCATTCTAAAATTATTGCTGATTTCAATTTCGTTCTGCCTTTTTACGTTAAATCTATCACTACTTTTAAATCTACATTATTTTATAACTGAAATATCGAGGATAATACTGCTTATTTCAGGGTTTAATCTTATAAGCATTTTGTATGCACACAAATTAAAAAAAGAGGTAGTTTACCTCAGCTTAATTTTATTTTTTCTATTTATTATTCTTTTGAATGCTGACAATTATAAAACACTTCACCATTTGGAGGCTATGAATTGGCCTATTAAAATTCTTAAAATAATCATTTTAGGAATCAGCATGTATTTATTTACAAAACAACACCTACAGTTGTTTAAATCACTGAATGATAAAAACATTTATTCAGCCAAGATAAAAAAATGGACAAGCTTAACCATTCTAATTATCGCAGCTGGCATATTTAATAATATTGCATCGACTTTCTTAACAGGACAACATTATATAATAAGAAGCAACAGCCTAATAATACACCTGAGTGCTTGTATATTTTTGTTTTATCGTCCTGCCTTTTTAAACAGGACAGAACTAAGCATCATGCTAGGTAAATCCTTCAGAAAACATGTTGAAGAAGTTTTAGCATCAGATAATTTTATATTTGAATTCTATACTTCTTCTTATTTTGTAAACAATAATGCTTCTCTAGATGAATTGGCAAAAAAATTACAAGTAGGTAAAGATGGGCTAAGTGAATATATCTACGAGACAACTAAAATGAGTTTTAGTGATTTGGTAAACAAAAGCAGGGTAGATTATTTTATTACTTTGATAGAAAGCAATAAGTATAACGATTACACTATTGATGCGCTTTCTGAGCTTAGTGGTTTTGGAACTAGACAATCTCTTCATAGAAATTTCAAGAAATTCCATGGCGGTAATCCTTCTGATCTCTTAAGGGCAAAAGCTGACGGAAATTGAAAAATAGAACAGTCAGTCAATTGTTGAAATTAGTTGAAGGGGTTGAAGGGGTTGAAGAGTTTTAGGTTGAAAGTTTAGAGAGTTTAGAAAGTTTAGAGAGTTTAGGAAGTTTAGAAAGTTTAGAAAGTTTAGGATTGACAAATGTTTCTTCAACCCCTTCAACTTCTTCAACCTCTTCAACTAACTTCAACCTCTTCAACTAACCTCAACGCCTTAAGCATAATTACTCCTATCCAACTGATAATCAATTAGTTAATTTTTTCAATACACAGAAATTGATAAAATAAATAAAGAAACTTTAGTGCAAATCAATGATATTTTTTTAATTTTGAACATGTTTGACCAAATCCTTTCCCATGCTTTTGCTGCCGTTGCCTTCCTGGCATTGATTATAAGCGTTGATTTGTTGTTGAATTTCAAAAGGCCCCTTATTCTAAAATTATTGCTGTTTACTCTTTCTTTCTGCATTTTTACGGTTAACCTATCACTACTCTTTAATTTACACTATTTTATAACAGAAATATCAAGGATCATTCTTATCATTTCATCAGTTAATCTCTTAAGCATTTTATATGCTCACAAAATAAAAAAAGAGATAGTTTACCTCAGTTTAATTTTATTTTTTTTAGTTATTATTGCTTTGATTGGAGACAATTATGAAACAATACACCATTTAGAACATCTGCGTTGGTCGATTAATGTTATTAGAATAATCATTTTACTAATCTGTGTATATTTATTTACAAAACAACACATACTGTTGTTTAATTCACTCAATGATAAAAGCATTTATTCAGTTAAGATTAAAAAATGGACAGGCTTAACCATTCTAATTCTTGCAGCAGGTATACTTAATAATTTTGCATCGATTTTCTTAACTGGACAAGATTATGTGATAAGAAGCAACAGTGTAATAATACACATGAGTATTTGTATTTTTTTGTTTTATCGTCCAGCCTTTTTAAACAGGACAGAACTTAGCATCATGCTAGGTAAATCCTTCAGAAAAAAAGTTGAGGATGTCATAGCTGCAGATAATTTTATATTTGAATTCTATACTTCTTCTTATTTTGTAAATAAAGATGCCTCTCTAGATGAATTGGCAAAAAAATTACAGGTAAGTAAAGATGCACTAAGTGAATATA
>CANLED010000140.1 GCA_947489175.1 Chitinophagaceae bacterium
CAGAAAATTAATTGAAGCAGGCGTTGGCAGTGCCATGGTAGCCCATCTTTTTATTCCATCCATAGACAGTACCCCCAACAGAGCCTCTTCAATTTCTCCAGCCATTGTTACGCAATTATTACAAAATGAACTTGGATTCAAGGGGTTAACTTTTACAGATGGTTTGGAGATGAAAGGAGTTGCTGAAGTATTTCCAGATGGCGCTGCTGGTGTAGAGTCTTTAATTGCAGGAAACGACATGCTTTGTTTACCCGGTGAAGTACCTGTGGTAATTGCTAAAGTGAGGGCAGCCATTGAAGAAAAAAGAATCAGTTGGAACGACATCAACATGCACGCTAAAAAAGTGCTGGAAGCAAAATATGAACAAGGGCTTGATCAATTAGTTCCTGTTAAGCTAGATGGCTTAACAAAAAGACTCAATGAAAAATCGAGTGACCTACGAATTGCAATAACTGAGAAGTCGATCACCCTTGCAAAATACGACGACAAAGAATCACTTCCCTTAAAAGAAGATAGGTCTGGCAAATACGCGCTACTAGAAATAGGCAAAAACAAAAATTCTGTTTTTTCATCAGAAATGAGAAAAAATTACAATGCGGATGTGTTCATGTTTAACAATGCCATGAATGAGCAGCAAGCGGATAGTTTGCAACAAATCCTGCAAAAGAATTATGATAAAATATTTATTGCATTGCATGAACTACCACGTTATCCAGCTAATAATTTTTTGATAAGTGCATCAACAGTAAAGTTGATCAATTCCTTATCCTTAAATAAATCAACAAATTTGATGATCTTCGGAAACCCTTATGCAGCAAAGAGTTTCATCAATTCTAAAAATATTTTTATTTGTTATGATGATGAAATAATCACACAACAAGTAGTTGCAAAAATGATGAAAGGAGAAATTTCTCCAGCAGGAAAACTTCCCGTTACTGTATATGAAGGAATGAAAGAGGGTGATGGTTATGCTTTCATGAATCATCAAGCAACAGACGCTGTTAAAGTACTTTCACAGTCAATAAATAGCCAAACCTTTACTGCCATAGATTCTATCGCCAACGATGCGATACGTAAGAAGGCAACCCCAGGGATATCCTTGTTGGTATTGAAAGAGGGGAAAATTATATTGCAGAAATCGTATGGCCATTTTAGTTATGATGCAGTAGAAAAAGTAAACCCAGAAGCTGTTTATGATATGGCATCAGTAACAAAAATTTGTGCAACTACACTTTCTGTAATGAAGTTGTATGATGAGAAAAAAATTGAACTCGATAAAACATTGGGTGATTATATCCCTTGGGTGCGCGGATCCAATAAAGAGAAATTATTGATTAAAGATATTTTGTTGCACCAAGCTGGATTAAAAGCGTTTATACCTTTTTATAAAGAAGTTGCAGACAGCATTACCAACAAGGCTTTGCCGGCATATTTCAGCAAAAAACAGGGCAGCAATTATGGCATCAAGATTGATGATTCTTTGTACATGAGAACAGATTGGAAAGACACCATGTATAGAAGGATACTTACATCAACACTTGCCAAAAAAAATGAATACATCTACAGCGACAATGATTTTATTTTTTTGGGAGAGGTAGTGAGAGCTGTTAGTGGACAACCATTAGAGTTTTATGTATGGAATAATTTTTACAGACCATTGGGCTTTAGAAGTAGCGGATTCAATCCGACTAACTTTATAAGCAAAACCAATATTGTACCAACAGAACAAGATCCATATTTTAGGGAAAGATTGATACGCGGATCAGTACATGACCCCGGTGCAGCGATGTTTGGAGGAATTGCCGGTCATGCTGGTTTATTCAGCAGTGCCTATGAGATTGCTGTGTTGATGCAGATGATTATGAACAGAGGCGTTATCAATGAAAAAAGATTTATTGCGACATCAACGATAGATCTGTTTACGGCGTATCAAAGCGATATAAGTAGGCGTGGACTTGGTTTCGACAAACCCGAGAAAGATAATAAAACAAGAAAAGTACCTTATCCAGCAATCAATGTATCATCAAGCACATTTGGTCATACTGGCTTTACGGGCACTTGCGCTTGGGCTGATCCTGAGAGTAAGCTGGTATTTGTTATGCTAGCAAACAGGGTACATCCTGTGGCAAAAAACTTGTTTGGGGATTTGAATGTGAGGGGGAAAGTAATGGAAGAGGCCTTCGGCCTGTTGAAGGGGTTGAAGTAGTTGAAGAGGTTGAAGGGGCCTTCGGCCAGTTGAGAAAGTTGAGAAGGTTGAGAAAGTTTAGTTGTTGAGTCGTTTAGTTGTTTAGGCTTTGAGTTGTTGAGAAAGTTTAGAAGGTTTAGTTGTTGAGTCGTTTAGTTGTTTAGGCTTTGAATTGTTTAGGCTTTGAGTGGGAGAAAGTTTAGACTCTATCTCCTAAACTTTCTAAACCTTCTAAACATTCTCAACCCCTTCAACCGCCGAAGGCATCTTCAACCACTTCAACCGCCGAAGGCATCTTCAACCGCCAAAGGCCCCTTCAACTGTATTTAAAGAATATTCAGTTGTGTTCTAATCACAACCTTTGCTGCAACCCAGGCCTTCATGTAATTAGGAATCCGAATGCGTTCTTCAAGAATCCTTTCTGGTTGAAGTGCTTTTATTTTCTTAAATAAGCTCAGGTAATATTTATAAGCGAGGTAAACGCCAAAACGAGCGGTGAGGGGAAGTTGGAGTATTCCTTTGTAGGCGTCAGAAAAATCCTTTGCGATGTCAGCTTCAATCGAAGACTTCATTTCAGTAGTAAAAGAACCGAAATCAACACCTGGGAAATACACCCTATTTAATTGCTGATAATCAGCTTTTACATCTCGAAGAAAATTCACTTTTTGAAATGCAGCTCCCAATGATTGTGCAGAGGGCCTTAGGTGTTCATAGTTTTTTTTGTTGCCATCACAAAAAACATACAGACACATTAACCCAACAACTTCGGCACTTCCGTAGATATATTCAGCATATCCATCTACGTCGTAAGA
Organism: Chitinophagaceae bacterium; assembly: GCA_947489175.1. Taxonomy (GTDB): domain Bacteria; phylum Bacteroidota; class Bacteroidia; order Chitinophagales; family Chitinophagaceae; genus Pollutibacter. The sequence continues at coordinate 2,998 of CANLED010000140.1, forward strand.
AGCCTTGTCTAAATCAAATTCCATACTTTTGAAAAAGGCGTCTATAAGCTTATGGTCAATATTGTACAAATTAACAGTTCGCTGGAAACTATTTAAAATTGGATTCAAGCTGATTTTTTTATCAATCGCTTCATAGGTCTCAGACTTGAATTTTGATAAAAGATATGATTTATCGAACTCATGAAAGGTATCTACAATTTCATCTGCAAACCTAACCAAACCGTAAATATCATAAATTGGACCCTGCACTTTTTTGTCGAGTAACTTTATAGCACTGCTAAACGATGTACTATATCGTTTTGTAGTAATTCTACTGCACTCATGAGAAACGTCGTGATATATGCCAATCATTAATTTGAAGTTAGATAAAATGTTTGAATTTTCATCCTAATGCCTCTGAATAATTAATCCAGCTACTACTTCACCACTGATTAAACTTGGTGGAACTCCAGGTCCGGGCACGGTAAGTTGTCCCGTATAATAAAGGTTATTAACTTTTTTGCTTACACAAGATGGTTTTAAAATGGCAGTTTGCATCAAGGTATTTGCCAACCCATAAGCATTGCCCTTGAAGGCGTTGTAATCTGATACAAAATCTGTATAAGCGTATGAACGCTTAAAGACAATATGATTTCTGATATCAACACCGGTTCTTTCATTCAGCCGTTCAGCCAAAATTTCAAAATATTTATCTCGTACCTCTTCAGTATCTCCATCCAAACCAGCCGCAATTGGAATTAGGAAAAATAAATTTTCACATCCTTCTGGAGCCTGTGTTTTGTCTGTTATTGAAGTTGCACTTAAATAAAACAATGGCTCTTTTGGCCAAGCGGGTTCAACATAAATTTCATTGGCATGCTGATTGAAAGGCACATCAAAGAACAATGAATGATGGAGCAATCCTGGAATTTTTGTATTGATGCCTACATAAAAAATCAAGGAACCGGGAGCCATATCCCTTTTGTTCCAATATTCTTCAGAATAACTTCTGTATTTTTTTTCTAATAGTGAGGATTCGATAAAATGATAATCTGCTGCACCGACGACAACATCGGCATTAAATGTATTTCCTGCTTTTGTTGAAACTGATGTTGCTGTACCGTTTGTTATATTGATAGAATTGACATCTTCATTGAAATGGAAGCGTACACCTTGCTGTTCTGCAAGTTTCTGCATGCCTTCAACAATTTTGTACATACCACCTTCTGGGAACCAGGTTCCAAGCTTTACATCAGCATAATTCATAAGGCTGTACAAAGCAGGCGTATTTTCAGGCAGTGCGCCAAGAAATAATACAGGAAACTCCATCATCTGACGAAGTTTAGGATGCTTAAAAAACTTGCCGATGTGGTTTTTAATATCATTAAAAACATCCAACTTAAACAATCCTGCAATCAATTCTTTATCCAAAAACTCCATTAAAGATTGTCCAGGCTTAAATACCAACTTATTAATTCCAACCCTGTATTTGTAAGCAGCCTCTGCCATGAAAGCATCTAGCTGATTGCCAGCGCCAGCCTCAGTTTCTTCAAAGAGAGCTTTCAGTTCTTCGTAACTGGCGGGGATATCCATTTGATCTGCATCCCAATAAATTCTATAAGAAGGATCTAAGCGATTTAATGTGTAGTAATCTGACAATACCTTCCCAAATTGAGCGAAGTAGCGTTCAAAAACATCCGGCATCCAATACCAACTTGGACCCATATCGAAAGTGAAACCATTTGTTTTGAACTGCCGAGCCCTTCCACCTGCTTGTTCATGTTTTTCTAAGACATCTACCTCCCAGCCTGATTTGGCAAGAAAGGACGCTGAAGATAAACCTGCGAAACCACTGCCAATAACAACTGCTCGTTTAGTCACTTTTTAAGTTATTTTAAAACTTACTGATTTGGGCTTTCAGCAGTCTTCGTGCAAAATGTATGCGACTTTTAATGGTTCCCAACGGTTCCTCAAGCATATCAGCTATTTCGTGGTACTTATATCCCTCAAAATATAGCATGAAAGGCTGCTTGAAAATAGCAGGAAGATCATGAATGGACGCATTGATAAATTTGATCCTCATGTTAGATTCTGCATCGTTTGGAACTGTGGATTGATTATAGTCGAGCAGAAAATCATTCGGACTGTTATCGAAAATAGTATTTTGTTTTGACTTTCTACGGTAGTTGTTGATGAAGATATTACGCATGATGGTATATAACCACGCTTTGATGTTTGTACCAACGCTGTATTTGTCAGAGTTAGACAAGGCCCTAAACATTGTTTCTTGAAGCAAATCTTTGGCAGTCTCTTGATCCTTGGTTAAGGTAACTGCAAAAGGCTTTAAGTATTCCGAATTTTGAATCAAGAGTTTGCTGAAATCTTGTGTCGACATCTTTTTTGTTTAAGTATTGAGAAGCAAAGTTAAACAAAAATATGAATAGACACTTTTATTTTGTTTATTTTTTTATCACAAATAATTAAACAAAGTTTAGCTTATTGTGTTATTTTTGAGGAGATTGCTAAACAGTTAATCAAAATACAATCCTTTTACGATGAATGCATTTACAATTAAAGATTTAGAAAACTTAAGTGGTATCAAAGCACATACCATAAGGATTTGGGAGCAACGTTACTCTTTTTTGAAACCCAACAGAACAGATACAAATATCCGTTTTTATAACAATGATGAATTAAAAACCCTCCTCAATGTTTCCCTATTAAACAAATATGGGTTTAAGATTTCGCATATTGACAAGATGACTGAACAAGAAATGTCGCAAAAAATTGTAAACATCAATGATCAATATGCCCAGCAAGAATATATAATAAACACGATGATTCAAGGTATGATCAACATGGACTTGGATTTATTTGATTCGCTCTTGAATGACTACATAAAAATGAGGGGGGTTGAAAAAACAATTCACCACTTGATCTTTCCATTTATGGAAAGAATTGGGGTGTTGTGGGTAACAGGGCACATCAATCCTGCACAAGAGCATTTGGTTTCTAACATCATCAGGCAAAAGCTGATTGTTGGAACAGACATGGTCTCTCCCATGATAGTGTCAAACAAAGTTGGCGTACTCTTTTTACCTGAGGGTGAATTTCATGAAATAGGGCTGCTTTATGTTCAATATCTCCTAAAAAGCAAAGGAATAAAAGTTTATTATTTAGGTT
>CANLED010000141.1 GCA_947489175.1 Chitinophagaceae bacterium
AAAAACGCTAAAGCCTCTTCAAGAAATTCAACATCAAAATCTATTCCCATCTCACCTTATTACAAAATTAATAGTTTCCCATTAAGGAAACAAATATTTGAATTTATTAATTGTCTAAAGAGCAAAGATGGACAGCAGGTGAATTATAAAAATGTTGAAATCAACAAGTTTGTGGAGATTTTTCTCCTTGAAAAAGTGAACCAATTGAAGTGTTCCAAACGCCTCAAAAAACTAGCTTAGGGAATCATGTACTAATTTTCACATAACTATAAGATTTGAAAATCAGATTCATATAGTTTCTGCTTTATTTTTGAACTGTCATCAAGAACCCAATTGGGTACCAACCGAGAGCAACACTCCACGGTGGTAAAACGATGAGGACTTACAGGTCAAACTAAAATGTAATTCTTCCTTTTTTTCTTGGTGTTTTTTAAACTTAAAAAAGACAAATGAAACCAGGAAAAACAACGCAAGTTATTGGCTTCAAAAGCGCACCCCCATTGATTCTTCATGTTCCGCATGCTTCCACTCATACATTCAAACTAACACCATGAACACCATCACATTGATTGTTTTATTGCAAAGCATTGTAAACATTCCTGTTCCAGAAGGATTCAAGCGAATCGCAACAGATGGATTTGGACAATACCTCAGAGAAATCAGATTAAAAAAAGACAATACGGTTTATCTCTACAACGGATCCCCCAAAAGAAACCAAACTGCCCAGTATGCAGTGATGGATATTTCTGTAGGCGCAAAGGACCTGCAGCAATGTGCAGATGCTGCAATGAGGTTGCGCGCGGAGTGGTTGTTCAAGTCCATGCAGTATGGAAAGATTGTATTTAATTCTGTCGATGGCGCACCAGTAAGGTTTGGCCCACCGTACAACCATATTAATCTTTTGAAATATATGGAACGTGTGTTCAGCACTTGCAACAGCTGGAGCCTTGACCGGGACATGAAATCCAAGAAAATTGAAGAAGTTCAAATTGGCGATGTACTCATCAAGGGAGGCTTCCCTGGCCATGTGGTGATGCTGGTTGATGTTGCTGTGAATAGGAATGGAGATAAGGTTTTCATGATCGCCCAAAGCTATATGCCGGCGCAAGATATCCATGTTTTAAAGGGGCCTAAGGCTGCAGTATGGTATCCTGCCAGGGAAGGTGAAATTCGCACACCCGAATGGACTTTTCAATCGGATCAGTTGAAGGGGTGGTGATTGTTCTCTTTAATCAGTTAAGCTGGAAATCAGTATCCCCCCTATCCAGGGAATGCAACAACTCCAACAACGGCATCAAACATCCCACTAATTGACTTAATTTAGATACAACATTCATCAACCTATGCCAGCAAATAAAAATGCCATTATACGCCACCGCATCATAGACCAGTGCATCAACAGCAAACGCCATAAATTTCCATCCCTTGAATATTTGGCAGACCGCTGTTCTCAGATGCTGGAAACCGATATTTCAACGTCAACGATTGAGAAAGACATGGCGTTGATGAAGAAGGATCACCCTATCGGATACAATGCCCCAATTGTTTATTCAAAACAGAACAAGGGATATGCGTACAGTGAGGTTGGTTTTTCTATAGCAGAACTGAACCTTCAGGAACAGGAGTGGAATGCGTTACGTTTTTCTGCACAACTGCTTTACCAGTACAAGGACGTGCCAGTTTTTGCAGATTTCAAACAAGCCATTGAGCGCATCAATACCCGTTTTTCGCTTGGCCTGGATATTGATGATCCTGTCATCAGCAAGCATGTCGATTTTGAAACTCCGAATGCTGTTTCCGGGATGGAGTGGATTGATCAGATTTTTGATACCATCCGAAACAGGTTTGCCATCAGCTTTACCTATAACAATATCTACAAGAAAACAACATCAAGCTATCAGCTCATTCCATATTTGCTGAAGGAGCACCGCAATCGTTGGTATGTGATTGGGTGGAGCAATGAGAAAAAGAATTATACCACTTTTGCTTTGGATAGGATTCTTTTTTTGGAAATCATCAATGTCAAACAGACGGCCGATATCAAGCACCGAAATGCATTCAATGCAGACAGTTTCTTTCAGCATGCCACAGGCATCATGGACGGAAAGGGTAAACCGCAGACCGTAGAACTTGCCATCACTGATCCCATCAGCAAACTGGTGATGCTTGAGCCGATTCATGCATCGCAACAATTGATCAGTGAAGGTGATGGAGAAATTCGCATCAGGATGACCGTTTATGTCAACGAGGAATTCTCTTTGCGCCTGCTCGGTCTTGGTCCCTGGTGCAAGGTTTTAAAGCCTGCAACACTTAAAAAGTCTATAGCAGGCCTTGTCTCCAAAATGCAATAAAAACATTCAGCAGATAAAGCACGTGGCGTGGTGTATAGCAGTGATTATCTATCTCCCATTGATCAGCTCACTTCCAACAGGCATCCAGGCCCTGTTGTCGAATCCAGGTTTGGTGATGATGCGCTGGATTTTTATTTTTTTTGCGCGGATGACCATTCCAGGTTCTACATAGAATCCAAACCTGTTGCCTTCTGAATGCATGTGTGTGCGATGACAGATGTACACGGGACGGCTGTATTCATGAAGGAAAAAGTAATAATAGTCCTCCATTAGCATCACTGATAAAAAGCATTTTTGGCTACCGGGTACTGACTTTTCGTAGGTGCCACTGAATCGATGGAAGGTATGGTGGTGGTTTTTTTCAAACCTGGATACAGTAAAACGATCTGTTTCTGCTGAAAGCACAAAACGGTTGAGCACATGGTGTGGCTTGGAGAAGCCCCAAACCAATCCAAACTGGCCATAACCCTTGTAATCTAAGATTTCGATTTCTGTATTGATCACAAAGTTTTTGGGAAAACCCCGTTGCAGTTCTTTGTGATAGAACATCCATCTGGTTTCAGATTTGTTTTCCATGAAATAATGCCTTTTTTCAATGCATGCCTTTTCATCTTCATCTTCAATGATTTCCCAGCCTGCCACGTTGTTGGAGAAATCATCTTCAAAAATGGTGTCTCTGTGCTGGATGTCTGCGATCGGAAGGTTGAAGATCATGCGAATCGGGGTTTAAATGTTCTTAACGGTTGGGTGGTGTTTGGGATGGCAACGGCATGGTCCTTTGCTCTTTAGATACCAAAGCTAATTTCGCAGACCTCCGTGTATTGGAGGAGATGTTCGAATCTTTATTTTGACATTATGAAATGCATGAATAGACTTGTCCATGATAAACTACGTTTCTTCTGGCGATATGTCTTTGGTATTTTAATTGAAATTGATTTGGGTAATAAATACCTGTTTTGCGATAGGATTTTCTTAACAAATAATCTGTTTGATATGCTATAAATTTATTTCAACGAACACCAATCAACTCAATCTATGAATGACATTTTTTACCTGTGTGTTAAACTATTGGAAGACCTGGCCAGTATTTTCGGAATAACCTACGAAGAGATCAATGTGATTATATTCTGCATCTTGGGTCCACTGGTTTTTTTAATGCAGTGGGTTTATATAGTCCGATTGAGGAAAAGGCTATCAAAATCTAAATGAAATCTTGTTAGAGCCGATGAGCGTCAATCCGTTGCAGATTTCCTGTTCAGTTTGCTTTATATTTAAAAGCAGCGGGAAAATTCAACCCAATCAAATGTTTTTATTTAGAACAATATAGTGTTTCAAAATCAATCATTTGTTATCTTTGTATTGTAGAGTAACAAAAGACTTGATTTATATGAAAACATCTTTGTCACAAAAACAAATAGGTCAGCGGCTGGCAGAACTCCGCAAGAGAAAGGGGCTTTCTCAGGAAGATCTTGCTAAAAGCATCAAAATCTCCCGTCCTTCATTGGCACAAATTGAGTTAGGCAATAGAGGTCTAGATGTTCTTGAACTTCAAAATCTATCGAAAGTATTGGTTTTTTCCTTGGATGATTTCATGTCTGCGAATTTCTCTGTAAGCCAGGAACCATCTGTCGAATTTGAAATGAAGTCAAAGAAATCAGAGGAGCGTATTTCTGTTCCCAGGCTCCAGCTCCATAAAATCACAAATGTCTTGCTGTATATTCTCGAACGTTGTGCAGGCAAGCCAAATGTAGGCGAAACCGTTCTTTACAAACTTCTGTATTTTGCTGACTTCAATTATTATGAGCTTTATGAGGACCACTTAACAGGGGCGAACTATCGTAAACTTCCTTTCGGCCCCGTTCCACAGCAACTGGATTCAATTATCATACAAATGATTGATAACGGACAATTGAAAAGAGTAAAAGCAACATTTCAGGGTTATCCGCAAACCAGGTATCTGCCTTTGGAAAAAGCTGATTTAACTGAATTGTTGGCAAGTGAAAAAGAAGTCATTGATAGGGTTATTGAACAAATGAGTGATTGGTCTGCGTCCTCAATCAGCAATTATTCTCATAAGGATATTCCATGGCTTGCTACCAAAGAGGGAGAAGACATAAATTACGAACTGGTTTTTTATCGCGAGGCTCCATTTTCTGTGAGAAACTACGGTGATGAAATGGAAGCCCGATGAAATTTGAAGAATTACCCGAATTCCAAAAGGACTTGAAAGCCCTTTTAAAGAAATACTGAACGCTGAACGACGATTTAAACGTGGTTAAAAAGGTATTGGAAGTTTTGCCTGATTAAAATAAAATTACATTCATTGAATTGTACCATAAGATTGACAAGGATAATGAAGACAGGAAAAGAATCAATAAATATTTCGGATGTTGGCCTTGAATTCAATGTTAACAATATTCATTTTATTGCTGTTGTATATTTGTTGTTGGATGATGCCTCACTGGAAAATTGACTGAGTTTGCAATGAAACAAAGTTCATTGGCTTTTTTGTGTAATGCAGTCGCCTTAACAATCATTCGTTCTTCGGTTACCGTAACGGATGGTCTTAATGTGACCTCAGTGAATTTTCCTCCACCTTTTGAAGTTTCAACCATTGTTCCTGTAGCTGTATCAATATAATCTGTAACAACGATTCCTGCTTCTGCACACAAATGCAAAAACCAAAGCATATGGCAGGAAGATAAAGAGGACAATAAAAGCTCCTCGGGATTGTGTTTTGTTTTATCACCACGAAATGCAGGATCTGAGGAACAGGAAATTTCCGTTTTATCATCGATCATAATCTGATGACTTCTTTCATAATTGCTATAACCGTCAGTGCCTGTTCCTTTGTTTCCTGTCCATTTAATGGTTGCTTTATAAGAATGTTGTTTCTCCATTTGGTTGGGGCATTGTTCCTTACCCTCTACAAATATCTTACTCAAACGCCTATTTCCAATGGTGCTTGGAATTTTCAGCCCTCAATCCCTCCTCCTTCATTTCAACTTTTGTAAATTGTACCATGAAAAAGCATTCCATTCTTCTACTCCTTTCATTTTGTTTTCTCCATTTTTCCCAAGCACAGGTAATGTCTGAACGAGAGCAATCCCGTGTGGTGGATGAGATCCTGAATGAACGCTTCAACGTTTTGTTACCGCAGTTGATGCAACGCACGGGGATTGACATGTGGGTAATCATCTCCCGGGAATACAATGAAGACCCGGTCCTCAAAACCATGCTGCCCTCTACCTGGTTGTCGGCCAGAAGAACAACCATGTTGGTATTTTACAATGATACGATCAAAAAACAGGTAGAGAAACTGGCCATTGCCAGATACAATGTGGGCGAATCAATCAAGGCCGCCTGGGACATGACCAGGTTTCCGGATCAGTGGGATGCCCTGAAAGATATCGTTCAAACAAGAGAACCCCGCAGAATTGCATTGAACACTTCGGTTGATTTTGGTCATGCCGATGGCCTCGACCATTCACATTACGAGATGTTCATGAATATGCTTCCGGCCAAATTCAAAACAAGGGTGGTTTCGGCAGAACCTTTGGCGGTAGGATGGCTCGAGAGCCGCACGGAAAGGGAAATGCAGGTATATCCTCAACTGGTCAAGATTTCACATGATATCATTGCCGAGGGTTTTTCTGCCAAGGTCATCACTCCTGGCATCACCACCACCGATGACCTGGTCTGGTGGTTCCGCCAGAAAGTTACATCGATGGGGCTTTCCACCTGGTTTCATCCTTCTGTCGCTGTCCAAAGAAACGATACGGCCAACTT
>CANLED010000142.1 GCA_947489175.1 Chitinophagaceae bacterium
TTTTATCTGAAATTAACAGCACATTGTCTGAGCACAATATAAATATATTGGGACAATACCTTAAAACAAATGATGAAATAGGGTATGTTGTGCTTGATTTAGATAAAAAACTTTCTAAAAATGCATCAGACTTGTTGAAACTTGTGAAAGGTACCATCAAGGTTCGTGTTCTCTATTAATTATTATGGAATTAATCAATATTTTTAATCAATTTGTGCTTGATTCATCTGAATATGAAATCAATAAATTTGGAAATGGGCTTATTCACGGCACCTATTTAGTTGAAAAAAATCATGAACCTGTTTATATATTACAGGAAATAAATACTACAGTTTTCAAATCTCCTGAAAATATTGCAAGCAATTTGGAAAAGCTTGCTGGTTTTTTGGACAGTCAATCTGAGGAAATATTCTTCCCTTTGGCTCAAAAATCAATTGCAGGCAGCGCTTATGTTGTTGAAAATGGGGTTTATTACAGGCTTACCCCATTTGTAGCAGATACTCATTCGATTGATGCGTGTTCTAGTCCAGAAGAGGCTTATGAAGCGTCTTTTCAATTTGGAAAATTCACGGCTGCATTCGAAAAATTTGATGCAAATTCTTTAGAAGCTACCATTCCACAATTTCATGATTTGAAATTCCGTTGGCAACAATTCAATCACGCTTTACAGCATGGCAACAAAGATCGAATGTATTTTGCACAGCAGGAAATCAATCAATTAAAACATGATTTTACTGTTGTAGAGAAATTCATTTCCATTCAACAATCAGACTCGTTTTTAAAAAGGGTTACACACCACGATACCAAGATTAATAATGTGTTGTTTAACAAAAAAGGAATGGGTGTTTGTGTTATTGATTTGGATACCGTAATGCCGGGTTATTTTATCAGCGATTTAGGTGATATGTTCAGAACATATCTATCTTCCGCTAATGAAGAAGAAACTGATTTTGAAAAAATAAATGCCAGACCGGCTTTCTACAAAGCATTGGTTGAAGGGTATTTAGATAATATGCAAGATCAAATGACAGCAGATGAAATATCCCAAATTCCTTATGCAGGAGAATTCATGATATACATGCAGGCATTGCGGTTCTTGACAGATTTTCTAAACAATGATTCTTATTATGGAATCAGTTATGAATTAAATAATTTCAACAGGGCCAAAAATCAGCTTACATTGCTCAGTCAATTTAGGAGAATTTCTAAATAACCTCATTTTTTTACAAAAAGGGTATCTGAAGGAACAACGTCCATTGAATCACTCGCTGTAAAAAAAGATGTTTGAGGCATGCGTTTTGACATTGTTGTTAATTCAGTTTTTTGTATGCCTGTATTGTATGCATAGATTTTTTTAATCATTGAATTGGGATTCAACTGCTCTATGCCTTTTGAAGTAACTGCCGTATGGGAAACATTTAAGTAAGTCAGTTTTTGAAATTCGTTCATTAATTTTAGTGACTTATCCGTAATCATTGTATGATCAAGCCACAATTTTTCTAGATTCTTGAAATCCTTCAGCACTAAAATATTTGAATCTGAAATCTTTTTAAAACTGAATTTCAATTCAACAATATTCGATTTTATTTGCTTAAGACCTTCCAAAGCGCTGTTTAAAGGAACTTCTAGATTGAAACCAACTACCCGAACATAATTGTCTTTTGAAGATAGGGGAGAGATCACCCAACCTGATTTTTCCAGTTTAGACAGTGTAGACGGGGGTATTGCAGCTATTTTTTCGCGGATAACCTCAATCTTTGTTTCAGATTTAATTTTCTGGTGGAATGTATTTAAAGCTTTTTCAATTTTTTGATCCTTATTGTACAGAGCAATTTTTTTATCAAATTCAGCACCATTTCTCAGCCACCATGTCAAAATAACCAGCTCATCTTCTGAAAGTTGATTTTTGTCTTTGGGTGGCATGTGGTGATCATCATTCAGTTCCAGCAATAATCTTTTAAGAATTTCGCTGTTTTCAGGATTTTTGAGATCTATGACATCCCCATTTTTCCCACCTTTAAGCATCCGCTCCTTACCATCTAACCGAAGCATCCCTTTTTGTCTATTTGCTCCATGACATTGAACACATTTTTCAGTTATGGTGTGCAATACAACGTCTTCATAAAGTTTTGCATCTTCTATCTTTTCAAATTTTGCTACGGAGGCTATTTCAGACTTATCATCCTTTTTATCAAAAGCAGCAGTAAGGTACCCTTCACCATGCGTTAGTGAACCACCAAGGTGTCCAGTTAAGGTTATCATTATTAAGAGTAAAATCAGGGCTACAGTTTGGATTGTTTTTTTATGAATGACGTGCTTACGGAAGAAATAATAAGCTGCAAACATCAATATAGAAGCAATTGCCACCCATTTGTGTAGATTCACTGAATCGCTATCATTTGATCCATCGAGCGATAAAAGATACCCTGTGATGAGTGAAAAAGCACCTGTAATTACGCCAATTATCAAGATAAATTCAATCGACATTTGAAGATGAGAAAACCGTTTTGTTCTCCCTATAAATTCCATGGCAATGGCAATGAGAAAAATGCCAATGGGCAAATGCACCAAAACTGGATGAAGTTTTCCTATGAGTTCTATAATCATTATAATTAAAATTAACTGTAACGCTTCCTAAGTAATTGCATCATGTAAACGTTGATATCCCATTGATTAGCTACTGGTTGATTGGTAAAGGGAAGTGTCGGTAAATAATTAGGTGGACCAAATTCTGTGAGGAAAGTAACAAATTTTCCTTCAGCCCTTCTTCTTTTAACCACTTGGTCCCACCAATTAAAATGGGCATTAACGGCGTCTTTCCATTCCGGAGCACGCGGGTCGTTTACTTGCGGACCTTCTGCATGTCCAATGCGGGCATGAATATGATTGGTTCTTGAAAGGGCTAAATCAATGGTTTCCTTTTGGTCTGCCAACAAACTTTCGTGAACATTGCACCAATGAGAGATGTCTAAAGTGAGCTTTAATCCTTCAATATTTTCTATGAATTTCCTAGTGATATGAGCTGCAAAAAGCATCCTACCACGGTGGGTTTCATGGTAAATGGGAACGTTTGTTTCAGAAGATCGTTTAATGGTGAAATCAATCAATTCCTTATTTTGATCGTATGGAAAAAAATCTTTACCAGCGTGACAATTGATGTAAATAGGGTTTAATGAAAGTCCCGTTTCTATACCCTTTTGAAATTGAGATTTATGTATGTTAAAATCTTTATCACTACCACCTGCAAGCAGTCCAAGCTTCAACTTATTTTTCGCAACAGCCTCAGACAAATCTTTCAAGCCCTTTTCATTTCCTGGAACCCATACTTCAATTCCATCGTAGCCTGCTTTTTTTGCAGCTTCGCAAAACATGAAAATGTCTCCATTAAAACCCCAATCTGTGGCCATTATGAATAATTCTGTGGGATTTCCTTCTGTAAATGGTTTATTATATTCCTCCGCAACAGGAACAAACAAAGAGCTTGATGCAATTGATGTAGTTTTTAAAAAATCTCTTCTTCTCATGTGAATAAATTAAGCAATTATAGGATCGATCACTTTGCCAAAAACATCAGTTAACCTGAAAGGCCTTCCTTGAAACTGATACGTCAGTTGTTCATGATCAAACCCGAGTTGGTTTAAAATTGTAGCTTGAATATCATAAACAGATACTTTACCTTCAATGGCATTGTATCCAATTGGGTCGGTTTCTCCATAAGTGAATCCACCTTTGATGCCACCACCGGCCATCCACATGGAAAATGCTTCAGAATGGTGGTCTCTCCCTTTGAACTTATTCTGTTTGCCATCACGATTTTCTTGCATCGGCGTTCTTCCGAATTCTCCACCCCAAACAACCAAGGTATCTTCTAAAAGACCACGCTGTTTTAAATCCATCAACAAAGCGGTAATAACCTTGTCTGTCCTATGGCATTTATCGATGAAACCTTTATCTAGGGCTTCAACTGGACCAGTACCATGACTATCCCAACCCCAATCGAAAAGTTGCACAAACCGAACCCCTTTTTCCACCAATTTTCTTGCCAGCAAAGCGTTGTTTGCGAAGGAAGATTGACCCTGACTTGTACCATACATTTCATGAATGTATGCAGGTTCATCTGCAATCGTCATAACATCAGGCACTGCGACCTGCATTTTAAAAGCCATTTCATATTGAGAAATGCGTGATAAAATCTCAGGATCTTTGTACTCTTGGTAAGAAAGCTCATTTACTTTGTTTATGGCTTCAATGGATGATTTCCGCATGTCTCTATCGAATCCATTGGGATCTTTTAAAAACAAAACAGGATCACCTTCAGACCTGCAATGTACTCCTTGGTAAACTGAAGGTAAGAAACCACTTCCCCAAACACTTTTACCTGCATCGGGATTTTTGCCGCCTGATGTAAGCACAACAAAACCCGGTAGGTTGTTATTTTCAGATCCCAATCCGTATGTAGCCCATGCACCCATGCTTGGCCTTCCCAATCTTGCCGTTCCTGTATGCATCAACAACTGAGCAGGTGCGTGGTTGAATTGATCTGTATGCACAGCTTTTAAAACTGTAACATCATCAATTACTTTCGTAAAATGGGGTAGGTTGTCAGACAACCAAATGCCGCTTTCACCATATTGCTTGAATTGGGCTTGAGGACCAAGTAGCTTAGGTACGCCTCTAATGAATGCAAATTTTTTACCTTGAATGAAAGAATCTGGACAATCTAAGCCATCCATTTTTTGCAGCTCAGGTTTATAATCAAAAAGCTCTAATTGAGAAGGAGCGCCAGCCATGTGTAAGAAAATAACAGATTTGGCTTTCCCTTGAAAATGAGGTGCTTTTGGAGCTAGTGGATTTGACAAGGATGATGCATCAGATTTATCAGAGAAAATATTGCAACTATCCATCAAAGAACCCAGTGCCATCATGCCAATTCCTGTTCTGCAATCCTTCAAAAAATGTCTTCTGGTGTTGAACTCAAGTCCTGAAAATTTTGCATGTTGATATAAATTATCTTGTTTGTTCATGGAACATCAGTTTTTGGTAATTACTTCATCTAAGTTTAGAATGGTGTTGGTTACAACTGCTAATGAGGCGAGTGGTGCACTATTTTTATTGGCTGAACTATCAGACAATATTTTTTTCAAGTCCTTATCCCCAACACTTAATTTAGAAAGAGTTTCCGTGTAGAGCATTTTTAATACATCAAGCTTTGATTCACTAATTTCCTGACCCGTTGCTAGAGTATAACCTTCACGTATTTGAGTTGTCAAATCATTGTTTTTTTTCTTCAATAAACGCTCGGCAAATTTTACGGAGAGATCCCAATAAGTAGAATCATTCAACAGCGTAAGTGCCTGAAGCGGTGTGTTGGTCTTAATTCTGCGTGACATACAAACTTCCCTAGCGCCACCGTCGAAGTTAACCATAGAAGGGTAGGGACTAGAACGTTTCCAATAAGTGTAAAGTCCACGTCTGTACTGTTCTTCCCCAATGCTTTGAACCCATTTTCTTCCATCATAAGGAGAAGCCCAAATGCCATCTGGTTGAAATGGCATTACGCTCGGACCATACATTTTATTGCTGATGACTCCACAAATGGAAAGAGCTTGGTCACGTATTTGTTCAGCTGAAAGCCTAATTCTAGGTGCATGTGAATAAAATCTGTTCAAGGCATCTTTTTCAATCGATTCTTTTTTTATGTGTGAAGATTGTTTGTAGGTTTCAGAGGAAACAATCCGTTTCAACATTTTTTTCACACTCCAATCATATTCATTCATGAATTCATACGAGAGGTAATCAAGCAATTCACGGTGAGAAGGCAATGCCCCTTGAGAACCCAAGTCTTCTAGAGTTTCTACAAGACCTTGTCCAAATAACTGCTCCCAAAGCCTATTAATCATCGTTCGGGAAGTAAGTGGATTATTTTTACTCGTCATCCATTTTGCAAGTCCAAGCCTGTTGTTTTTGAATTTCTCGTTCGGAATTTTGAATATTGCAGGATAATCTGCTGTTACTTCGCTTGTTTTCAATAACCAATTTCCTCTCTCAAAAATCTTGGTTTTTCTGTACATATCATCCGGATTATCCATCATAACAGGCGTAAACACTGCATCTGGTTTATTCAACAAATCAAGGAA
>CANLED010000143.1 GCA_947489175.1 Chitinophagaceae bacterium
CGTCACTGAACCTGAATACCTGTAACGAAATGCTGTTAATACCCTGACGAACATAGCCCGTGATGTCGAATTCTGCCGGTGTTTTGCTGTCCTTGCTGAGTCCAACATAGTTGCCATTGATCCATAAATAAAAGAAGGAGTTGACAGCACCAAAGCGGATGATGATGTTTTTCCCATCCCAACTTTCTGGGATTGTAAATTCCCGTTTGTAAGATCCAACGGGGTTATAGTCTTCTGGAACATAGGGTGGATTTGGCTTTATTGGATATTCAACATCTGTGAAGATAAATTTGTCGTACCCTTCTGTTTGCCAATTAGCCGGGACCTTGATATTATCCCATTGGCTCAGGTCAAATCCGTCTTTTTGAAAGTTGAGCGACCTTTCTGCGGGAGATTTAACCCACTTGAATTTCCAGATGCCATCGAGTGATTTTATGAAGGGGGATGCCGTTTTTTTTATTGCAGCAGCTTTGGATGGATATGGCACAAACCAAGCATGAGGTTCCATGGTGTTTTCTGAAACCAACGACGGGTTCTCCCAATCGTTGTTTTTTTGTTGGGAATAGACAATCGTGCTTGTTGAAAGGAAGCAGGTAAGAATGATAGTATATATTGTCTGTTTCATCAGTTAATTACTAGATTAAAGATATTTGATTAGTTGGTATCCTGATAAACAAATAAATACCGCTTATATTTAATTTTCAGTTCAACAGAAGTACATTTGTTACTAAAATTCACAATTATGCAACCCAATTGGATAGGAGTTTATCCCGCTATTACAACGAAGTTTAAAGAGAATGGAGATTTGGATATTGATTCAAATTTGAGAGGCCTGCATGCCCAAGTGGATGCGGGCGTTGACGGGATTATCCTCAGTGGATCATTGGGTGAAGCAAGTACAATTACGGAATCCGAGAAGGAAACCCTGTTAAAAGAGACCCTTGTTGCGGTAGGAAGCAAAATTCCTGTTGTTCTTAACATTGCAGAAGGATCAACGGCTGAAGCTGTTCGTCAAGCCAAACTTGCCGAGAAATGGGGTGCAAATGGATTGATGTTGTTGCCTCCCATGCGCTATAAAAGCGACGACCGTGAAACAATCAACCACTTCACGCAAGTGGCTGAAAACACCGGTCTTCCTATTATGATTTACAACAATCCGGTCGACTATAAAATTGATACGACTCCGGATATGTTTGAAGTATTGCTCAAGCAAAAAAATATTGTGGCAGTAAAGGAATCTACCAGAGATATTACCAATGTAACGAGGTTGATCAACCGATTTGGAACTGATTTGAAAATCCTTTGCGGCGTTGATACGTTGGCGATGGAAGAATTGTTGATGGGGGCCGACGGATGGGTAGCAGGATTGGTATGTGCATTTCCAGCTGAAACCGTTGCGATTTATCGTTTGGTGAAATCAGGAAGAATTGCCGAAGCCACCGCAATTTACAGATGGTTCATGCCATTGTTAGAACTCGACATTCATCCAAAATTGGTTCAATACATCAAATTCTGCGAAGCCAAGACTGGCTTGGGTTCTGAAACGGTTCGTGCACCAAGGTTGACCATCATCGGAGAAGAAAGAGCACGTGTTGAAGGCATTATTGATGCAGCACTTGCCGTAAGACCAACTTTGCCTGATTATAAGTCAATCGTTTTGTAGTCAGCTCTTCCACTTATTGGATTTAAGTCCACGACTAGTTCAAAAAGGCTCTGAAATGAAATTTCGAAATAGCATCAGCCTATTATAGGCGACATCAACATAAACCAAGTACAATGAACCAATACTCAGACGCAACAGCAACAGAAATTAATGAGGCAATGGTTGCCGCAAAGGCTGCAGCTGCAGTTATGCGCAAAACTCCCCTTAAAAAAAGGGCAGCGCTCATGTATTCTATTGCCGATGCGTTGGAAAACAATGGAGATGAGTTGATACACGTAGCCATGGCAGAAACGAATTTGCCTGAAGCAAGGTTGAAAGGAGAGCGTGGAAGAACAGTATTTCAGTTACGCAGCTATGCCAAGGCTTGTGAGCAAGGTACATGGCTTGAAGCAACTATTGATACAGCCATACCAGATAAAGTACCTGCGAAGCCAGACATCAGAAAAATGCTTGTGCCATTGGGACCAGTGGTTGTTTTTGGTTCTAGCAACTTTCCCTTTGCCTATTCAACTGCCGGTGGGGATACAGCTTCCGCTTTTGCCGCTGGTTGTCCAGTCATCGTGAAAGCCCATCCTGCCCATCCTCAAACAAGTGAAATTGTGGCGAAAATCATACATGAAGCTGTAAAATTAAACGGTTTGCCAACAGGTGTATTCGCACACCTTCATGGTGCTTCTTTTGAGGTAGGAAAGGCCTTGGTGATGCATCCGAATACAAAAGCAGTTGGTTTTACAGGATCTTATGTTGGTGGAAAAGCATTGCACGACATGGCCAATCAACGCAAGGAACCCATTCCGGTTTTTGCGGAAATGGGCAGTGTGAATCCAGTTTACTTGCTTGAAGAAAAATTATCAGCAGACGCAGAACAAATCGCCACGCAATACGCAGGATCTATCACATTGGGTGTGGGACAGTTTTGCACAAAGCCGGGATTGATTTTTGGTATCAAGGGCGAGGGGTTAGACAGGTTTATGTCTGAGTTGTCAAAACAAATAGGTTCAATGCAGCCAGGAAACATGCTACACGCTGGGATTGCAAAATCCTATCAAAAAAATAAAGACAACGCATTGGCGCAAGATGGGATATCAATTTTAGCAACTTCATCAAATGAGGCAGTTGACAACCAAGGAGCACCCACAATTGCAAAGGTTAAAGGGAAAGATTATTTGAGCAATTCGTTGTTGCATCAAGAAGTATTTGGTCCATATTCATTGGTGGTTGAATGTGAGGATGCAGATGAAATGTTGAACATCGCAGAAAGCATGGAAGGACAACTTACCACTACTGTGATGGGAACAGACAATGATATTCGTTTTAGCGAATTATTGTTTGATGCAATTGCTGATAAGTGCGGCAGGCTTATTTTAAATGGTGTTCCAACGGGCGTGGAAGTATGTTTGAGCATGCACCATGGTGGCCCATTCCCTGCCACAACAGACAGCAGGTTTACCTCAGTAGGTGCTGATGCTATTAAGCGTTTTGCAAGACCTATGTCATTTCAAAATTTTGCAAATCACTTGTTGCCCCTTGAATTACAGAATGAAAATCCACTGCAAATAATAAGAACAGTAAATGATGTTTTAGGGAATGGTATTGTTTGATCCATTCAATAAATAACATCATTAATTGAATAAGAATTATGTTTTACAGGATTTTTAGACTAAATTTAGATTTCTGTAAGCAGGAAATTATAGCGAATATTTTGAATTGGGAAAAACTAACTGTGCAAATAGATTTTGTCGTTTTTTTGAAACAAAATTTCCAACCTGAGTACTAATTTTAGAAAAAGAACAATGCCCCAAATACCTGATATCATCAAAGAAAGCGGTTTAAAAGACATAGGTCTTTTGAGCATGCTCTATTTATCTAGACCAGCCGATGATTTTTTTGCAGGAATTTTTGAATCAGAAAATAAGCTCTGTATAGTTGTAAAAGTAAAAGAGGACATGTTTTTGAAATTGCCGGTCGCTGAAAGAGAAATTGAAATGATTTTTCGTGGAGAGTTAAGCTTGTCTTCTATATTAAAGCGATTTGAAAATCCTTCATTTTTATATCCATCTGAAAAAAATATCAAAACTCCGTCTCGAATAAAGTTGCTAATTTCAACACTCTTGTTGGAAACATCCAACAGGATTTATATGATTCCAAATGCTTACTACTTTTGGAATGAACTTTATTATGAAAGGCAATTGTTGAAATAAGTTTTTCGATTTTGTGTTTTATGGTAATTTTCGTAGCTTCTTCCTACTAAAAAGTCAGCATCTATGGCATTCACCAAAAAACCTTTCGGCAGATATCAAATACTCAATAGGCACCTCAAACGCAACAACGGCTTTACCATCAAAGAATTAACGGAACTCGTGAATGAGGAGTTGCGAGAACTAGAATTGATAGAAGATGGGGAAATTACAAGAAAATACCAGGTTTCTGAGCGGATGATCAGAAATGATTTGTCAGACATCCAAGATTATTTTCCGGTCATTATTTCTAAGAAAAACGGGAAATATTTTTACGAAAGCAAAGAAGATTCCATCGACAATATAGATTTAAGGGAAAGCGATAAGAACACCATAGAGTGGGCATTACAGGTGTTTTCAAGGTACAAGGGTACGCCTTTGTTTGAAAAATTCGATGACGTAATTACAAGAATCATGTCTAGTTCTGTGTTGAAAAAAATCAACCATACCAAGCTTCGGAATTATGTTCAAATAGGGGAGTCTGCAGAAAATTCAGGCATGCAGTGGATTGAAATAATTTACAATGCCATATCAGAAAAAAATGCATTGAAATTATACTACAAATCATACGGCGACAACATGAGCGTGAGAATAATCAGTCCATGTCTCCTCAAGGAATACCGCAATAAATGGTATATGGTGGCTTATGTTCATGAGAGCAGCAAATCGGAGAAAACCTTGTTGCACAAGCTAAGCAGGATTCAAAGAATTGATGAATCTGATGAACCGTATATGCAAGAAAAATCATTCAATGCCAATGATTATTTTCAATATACACTTGGCGTTTTTCACATGCATGATTCCTCGCCGATTACAGTTTCATTGAAGATAAAGGGAAAGAGCTTGATTAAATTAACACTGGAAGATAAGTTACATCCAAGCATGGAAGTACTTTCAAAAACCGAAGAAGAAATGTTGATTGAATTTACGGTGTACGACAGTCCAGAATTAGAAACCATGATTTTAAGTTATGGTGAAAACGTAGAAGTATTGGCTCCTTTGGAGCTAAAAGAGAAGATTAAAACGCGGGCGTTGAAATTAGTTGAATTGTATAAATAGGGATTGATCTTTCTCTGTGGATATAATGGGTCTTTGTAATTTATTGAAAATCAAGTTCGAATGTATTCCTCAATAGCCTAGGGTTTAAACCCCAGGCTATTGAGTAGGAAGAATGGAAACAAAATTTCCATTCAATTCCGAAATTGCATGAAATTGAACTCATGGTTTACATCATCTCCTTCATCATTGTTTTTTGCGGAATCGCCATTGCTACTCATAGTATTGATAAGGCTTACCATGCTCCATTAAAAGGCATCAACAGTCTATTTCTAAGGCGTATCATTCGATTCATTCATATCACCCTGCTTTCCGTATTACATTTGATTGGAATTATATTGGCAGTTGCTTTAACTGCATCATTGATGTCTAACAAAAAAAGGAGATAAGACAGGGATTCAAAAATGTCTTTTAATCAATTGAATTATACCTGATGCAATTGTTTTCAATGATCATATATTTTCCAATGGTACCCAAGCAATCAATCAAATGATAACGTCCATTGGTTATTTTAGCAACTGCTTTGATGTCATTTATTTTTGTATGTCCAAATACCTGAATGAACTTTGTTGTTATGGTTGTGAAATTCGCTTTAATCAAACTCTCCGTTCTTATCCATATTGGAGATTGTTGAACATCATTTCCAGTGGGATCTATGCCACAAAAAATAAAGGCCAATGGATTTTCAATAAAAAGCTTGTTTAAATCATCAACCAATGTAGTTTCATTCCAACGATTCTTACCAAATGTTTTGTCCATAAATACACCACTTACTCCTGCATGGGAAAAGAGAAAATCTCCCATTTGATAAGCCATTTGCAAATGTTTTCTGTGTGCATCAACCACTGCTTCAAGGTGTATTTTTTCTGACACTTGATAGCCGGAAGTAAATGTATTCCCAACTTCAGGAAAGTAATGGAAGTCGTGGTTTCCAATGAGCATAATTATTTCTACATTGGGGCTGCTTTTTTTGTAATCTATGATCTCTAAAAAATTATCAATTTGTTCATCAGCGGTATATAATACATTGTCAAAATAATCACCCACAAAAATAACGCGCTCAACATCAGTTTCCTGAGCAATAGCTTTTTTCCAATGCGGCCGACCATGGGTATCTCCTAAAATTATTGTTTTCATTTTATTGGTTTGATTTAAAA
>CANLED010000144.1 GCA_947489175.1 Chitinophagaceae bacterium
TAATACATGTCTTGCGCTACAAGGATTTTGTTGACAAGTTTTCCTGCTGGTCCAGTTTGAATGGTAACCAAGGTTCCGTTCAATATTTTCTGTGCAAATTCAGTTATATCCTCAGTACTCTTGCCTACTTTAACACCATTTATTCCTGTTTCAATTACATGACCTTTACCACGGCCACCTGCATGTATTTGTGCTTTGACTACTGCAAATTTACTGCCTGACTTTTCCTTAATTTGCTCGTAAGCAGCCAATGCTTCTTCAACGCTGCTGCAAGCAAATCCTTCCTGCACAGGGACATTGTATTTTTTTAGAAGCTCTTTTGCTTGGTATTCGTGGAGGTTCATAAATAGAAATATTTTTTGCAAATATAGCAATGCATTTCCATTTGTTGTGCTGTTGTTGGATGTTCCTTTAAATCAATTTTTATAAGCCGGATTATACCTTATTTTCAGTTGATTCAAAAAAAAAGAGCAGGGATTTCTCCCTACTCTTAAATAATGCTGGTTTGAAGTAAATGTTATTTTCCTTGATTCTCAGGACGGAGACTTCTTACGGTCTTACCAGATTGCCACATCTCACTTTCTCTCAATTCTTTCAATTCCAAATCTAATTTTTCACGATAATCAGCCTGTGAATTGCTGTCAATGCTGCGTTGACTTTCCTTACCTGCCGCAACGCTATCATATAATTCATTAAATACGGGCATTGTTGCATCCCTGAATCTCTTCCACCAATCAAGAGCACCGCGTTGTGCAGTTGTTGAACAGTTTGCATACATCCAATCCATACCGTTTTCAGCAACCAATGGCATGAGTGATTGTGTAAGCTCTTCAACGGTTTCGTTGAAAGCTTCAGAAGGAGAGTGACCTCTTTCACGAAGCACTTGATACTGAGCCGCAAAAATTCCTTGGATGGCTCCCATCAAAGTTCCTCTTTCTCCTGTAAGGTCACTGAAAACTTCTTTCTTGAAATTGGTTTCGAACAAGTATCCACTTCCAATCGCTATACCCAATGCAACAACCCTGTCATAAGCTCTTCCTGTTGCATCTTGGAAGATTGCATAGCTGGAATTTAATCCCCTGCCTTGCAAGAACATCCTGCGTAAAGAAGTTCCTGAGCCTTTTGGTGCTACAAGGAAAACATCTACTCCTGGGGGTGGGATTATGCCTGTCTGTTCATTAAAAGTAATACCAAAACCATGAGAAAAATAAAGTGCTTTTCCAGGTGTTAGGTGTTTTTTTACGGTTGGCCACATGGCTATTTGAGCAGCATCGCTCAATAGATAACATATAATTGTGCCTTTTTCTAGTGCTTCTTCAATCTCAAACAATGTTTGACCAGGTACGAAGCCATCATTTACCGCTTTGTCCCATGATTTAGAATTTTTGCGTTGACCTACAATAATATTTACGCCATTTTCTTTTTGGTTTAAGGCTTGGCCAGGTCCTTGTACGCCATACCCGATAACTGCTACTACTTCATTTTTCAATACTTCCTGAGCCTTAGCCAATGGAAACTCCTCACGTGTTACTACATTTTCTTCAACACCTCCGAAATTTAACTTTGCCATAATTGAATGTTTAGTTGTTTGTTTAATTGTACTTGTTAATGGTTACTTATTTTACTGATTTTTACAATATGATTTGCTTGGGAACAGGTTCGGACTCTTCAAATTCTTTGAGTTTTTCATAAAAACCACTGCTCTCTTTGATGATGGCAACCCTTGCGCTACGCACAAATTCAATCAACCCAAATGGTGCAAGCACATTGAGCAAGGCATCTGTTTCTTCTCGTTGTCCTGTTGTTTCAAAGATTGTATAATCTTTCCTGATAACCACCGCTCTTGCTCCATAGGTTCTCAGCAATCTCTCAACTTTTACTTTTTCAGCAATTGTATCTGTTGGAACCTTGTACAATGCCAACTCCTGCCAAATTATTTCATCATTGGTATTGAAATATGCTTTCAATACATCTACTTGCTTTTCAATTTGACGAACAATTTTCCGAACTACATCTTCTGATTCATTGATGACGATTGTAAATCGATGTATCCCTTCAACTTCTGATGGCGATGTATTTAAACTTTCGATATTTATTTTTCTTCTTGAAAAAATAATGGCAATCCTGTTGAGTAATCCAACTTGGTTTTCTGTATAAATTGTAATGGTAAATTCTTGTCTCATGTAATTATTATTTTAATCGGATCTCTGAAACCCCACATCCCTGAGGAACCATAGGAAATACGTTATTCTCTTTGCCAACAAATACTTCCAAAAGATAAGGACCATTGTGATCGAGCATGGTTGCCAAAGCTTTTGACAAGTCTTCTCTATTTGAAATTGAATTTCCTTCAATGCGGTATCCTTTTGCGACGGTAACATAATCTGGACTTTCAATATTCACGAATGAATATCTTTTTTCATTGAATAATTGCTGCCATTGTCTTACCATTCCCAAGAATCGATTGTTTAATATCAAGATTTTTACATTGACATTGTTTTGCATGATGGTGCCCAACTCTTGAATGGTCATTTGTATTCCACCATCGCCAATTACTGCTACTACTGTTCTGTCCATTGCTCCATATTTTGCTCCGATGGCTGCTGGTAATGCAAAACCCATGGTTCCTAACCCCCCTGAAGTAATGTTACTTTTGCTTTTAACAAATTTAGCATATCTACATGCCACCATTTGATGTTGTCCAACATCCGTAACGATTACAGCATCACCTTTTGTTAACTCATTGAGTTGATCAATTACTTCACCCATCGTCATTTGTTCGGTTGATGGATGCATCTCTTCATGAATCACGGCCTCTATCTCTTGATCCATGCATTCCTTAAATCTGTTTGTCCAACTGTCTCGCTGCTTTGCATCAAGCAATGCAGTAATCATAGGAATTGTTTCTTTACAATCTCCCCATACAGGAACATCGGCCTTCACATTTTTATCGATTTCAGAAGGGTCTATGTCAAGATGAATCACCTTGGCTTGTTTTGCATACCTGTCTAACCTGCCTGTTACCCTGTCATCAAACCTCATGCCAACTGCTATCAATACATCACATTCATTTGTGAGCATGTTAGGGCCATAATTTCCATGCATGCCAAGCATGCCAACATTCAATGGATGGCTTGTTTCTAAAGCACTTAAGCCAAGGATAGTCCATGCTGCTGGTAAGCCTCCTTTTTCTATGAAATTCTTAAATTCGGCTTCTGCTCCTCCTAAAATCACTCCTTGTCCAAATATGACAAAAGGCCTTTCTGCATTATTGATCATCTCAGCAGCTGCTTTAACATATTCTTCCCTTATAATCGGTTTTGGCCTGTAACTGCGTATATGGGTGCATTTCGTATAGCCAGCATAATTTATTTTTTGAACCTGTGCATTTTTTGCAATATCAATCAATACAGGTCCTGGTCTGCCACTGCCTGCAATATAAAATGCCTTAGCCATAATGGCAGGAATTTCATTGGCATCCGTTATTTGATAGTTCCATTTTGTTACTGGAGTAGTGATGTTGATGATATCTGTTTCTTGAAATGCATCTGTTCCTAATAGATGGGCAAACACTTGTCCAGTGATGCATACCAAAGGCGTAGAATCTATCATAGCATCTGCCAATCCTGTTACCAAGTTGGTTGCACCTGGTCCACTCGTTGCAAATACAACGCCTGTCTTCCCTGATGTTCTTGCGTAACCTTGTCCTGCATGGATTCCTCCTTGCTCATGTCTCACCAAGATGTGTTCTAACCTGTCGTTGTAGTCATACAAGGCATCATAGATGGGCATGATTGCTCCTCCAGGATATCCAAAAATGGTTGATACATCTTCAGCAATTAGGGCCTTTAAGACCGCTTCACTGCCGCTGATTTCAATGGTTTCTTCTATTGCAGTTTTTTCTTCTTTAATTGTTTCTGTTTGCATAAGAATGATTTTTATTACTTACTTATCTGTTACACAACCTTCTGCTGCCGTCGTTACATACTTAGCATATTTGTAAAGTATGCCCTTGGTTGCAGCCAATGGGGGTTGAATCCATTTGCTTCTTCTTTCGTTTAATATCTCATCACTCAACATCACATTAATTGTGTTTGAAATAGCATCGATTTCAATCATATCACCATCTTCAATCAAAGCAAGGTTTCCTCCTTCATGTGATTCTGGTGTAATATGTCCTACAACAAATCCATGGGTTCCGCCGCTGAACCGTCCGTCTGTTATCAACGCTACTTCTTTACCCAATCCTGCACCTATAATTGCTGATGTTGGTTTTAGCATTTCTGGCATTCCCGGTGCTCCGCGTGGTCCAACATACCTAATCACAACAACATCTCCTTTTTTTACCCTGCCACTGCTGATGCCTTCTATCAATTGTTTTTCTCCATTGAAAACCTTGGCTGGACCAACAAATTTCTCACCTTCTTTTCCACTAATTTTTGCCACACTTCCGCCTTGTGCAATATTGCCATAAAGAATTTGGAGATGTCCACTTGATTTTAAAGGATTTTCAATTGGATAAATAATCCTTTGTTTTTCAAATTCAATTTCTGGTATTGATTCCAAGTTTTCCGCTAAAGTTTTACCGGTTACTGTCATGCAATCTCCATGAAGCATTCCTTTTGACAATAAATATTTCATCACCATCGGTATTCCTCCGATGTTATGCAAGTCTTCCATAAGGTATTTTCCACTTGGCTTGAAATCAGCAATAACTGGCACCCTGTCGCTGATGGCTTGAATATCGTCTTGTGTTAATAAAATATCTACACTGTGTGCCATGGCAATTAAATGCAACACTGCATTGGTAGAACCGCCTAATGTAACAACCACTGTTATGGCATTTTCAAAGGCCTCTTTTGTCATGATGTTCGACGGCTTGATGTCTTTTTCAAGCAACAACCTAATGGCTTTTCCTGCATCAACACACTCTTGCTTTTTTTCTTCACTGAGTGCTGGATTTGATGATGAATAGGGTAGGCTCATGCCCAATGCTTCGATGGCAGATGACATGGTATTGGCAGTGTACATACCGCCGCAGGCGCCAGCGCCTGGACAAGAATGCATAACGATGCCTTTGAAATCTGCTTCATCCAATTCACCTGCAATTTTTTTACCCAATGCTTCAAATGCTGAAACAATGTTTAGGTCTTCTCCTTTATAATGACCAGGTGCAATGGTTCCACCGTAAACCATGATTGAAGGTCTATTCAGCCTTCCCATTGCCATGATTGAACCTGGCATGTTTTTGTCACATCCCGGAACGGTTATCAGACCATCATAATATTGTGCTCCACAAACTGTTTCAATCGAATCTGCAATCACATCACGGCTCACCAACGAATATCTCATACCATCCGTTCCATTAGACATGCCATCACTTACACCAATCGTGTTGAAAGTAAGCCCTACAAGGTCATTGGCCCAAACACTTTTTTTGATTTCAGCGGCTAATTCATTCAGGTGCATGTTACAAGTATTGCCATCCCAGCCCATGCTTGCAATACCCACTTGTGCTTTTGCCAAATCTTCGTCTGTCAATCCTATTCCATAAAACATCGCCTGTGCAGCAGGTTGTGTGCTATCCTGTGTGATGGTTTTGCTGTATTTGTTCAATTCACTCATCGTTCTTGTTTTTCTTTAATTGTATATTTCAAATGCTGATCGTTGACTTTCGTATGTTGTTTTGTCTTCCCTTACAAGCGCCTTATATGCTTTTTGAATGATGTGAGAAATGCTTTTCTCCCACTCACCTGGGAATACATGATCATCGATACTTTGCCAACCGATAACTTCCGCTGCAGTGCCACAAAAAAATACATTGTCTGCTTCTCGAAGCTCCTGCTGTGTAAGCTGCCTTTCTTCAACATCAATGCCAAAGTCTTTGCATATTTCCAACACAGTTGCTCTAGTAATTCCTGGCAAAATATTTCCTAAAGATGGTGTAGAAAGCTTTTTGTTTTTTTCAATGAATACATTCGCTCCCGGACCCTCTGCAACATAACCATCCATATCCTCGAGCAGTGCTTCATCATATCCCTTTCTTTTTGCATCCTGTGAAGCTATTATTGAATTCACATAATGTCCTCCTGCTTTC
>CANLED010000145.1 GCA_947489175.1 Chitinophagaceae bacterium
CTGGTCCACCTGGTGCACCCCAAATTTTTTCGATGGTTCTCCAGCGACGAATGTCAAATGATCTTTGTCCTTCAGCAACCAATTCAATAATTCTTTCTTGTTCGATAGCATTGAAAAACGTTTGTTTTGAAACAGTTTTTGCAGGTACCAATGCTGGAAGATTTCCTCTTTTACGCACAAGGTTTACAAATCCTATGGCATCAGCTTGTGGTCCGCTCACTTCATTTGTCGCTTCCGCATACATGAGGTAAACATCAGCCAAGCGCATTACAGGATATGCATAATCTCCTTCACTTCTTCCCAAACCTTCATAATTTCTCACAAACTTTCTGAAAACATAACCAGAGTTTGAACCGTCTGTATTGTAGCTAATATATTTGACACCACCGACAGTTACGTTTGCTGCCCAGGTTTGATATATAAAGGGAGAATAACCCGTAGACTTTAAGGCAGTCAATCCAATAGCTAATTCAAAATCCCACATAATTGTAGATTTCATGCGGTAATCTCTGTTGGCATAAGTATTTGGATTCACTGCTGAGTTTAGGGTTGTTCTTGCTGCAGCATTGGTGGTTGGATTCAACTGAACCATTTTAGGAGCAAAATCACCTGTTGTTATTAACTGATACCTATTAGCAATCTCATAACGTGGCGCAGCCCAACACTGAGAACCTTCTATTGTTCTACCAGAAAAATCACGCATCAACTCTTCCCCTTGAGAAGGATTGGTAGGTGTTCCAGAGTGCGTGAACGACATGATCATTTCAGAAGCTCCGTTTGCTTTAGGCGTAAACAATTCAAAATAGTTTGGTAAAATATCGGCTTTACCCACGGCATCTATTTGTCCAGGATCGCCATTCTTATATAAAGTAAGTCCATAATCATTGATTACTGATTTGAAATCAGCTGCAGCTGCTGCAAAGGCTGTTGTGGCTTCTGCTGGATTTGCTTGAAAGCCTTCCAATTCAGGCCAACCATTCTTTTTCCAACTTGCCCAATATAGGTTCAATTTACCGCGGAAAGCAAGGGCTGCTGGCTTACCTACTCTTCCTAAAGCAGATGCTTTTGCTGGCAATTTCGCTACTGCATAATTAAAATCAGCCATGATAGAATCCTTCACTTGCTGGATTGGCATACGCTTAATTTGCGCTACTTCAGAATTGTCGTAAATGATGTTTGAGATATAGGGCACATCACCCCACATTGATATTAAACGGAAATAAGTCATACCACGAAGTAGTTTCGCTTCAGCAATTATTGACTCTAAGGTTGCCAATCTTGCGCCAGTTGCTGTTGGCAGCATCCTGATGGTAATATTCTCAATCACATAGTTGGATCTGGTTACAGAACCATATAAGTAGCGGAAATATTTATCAAAGGTAGATCCATAACCAGATGGATCGTAGCCAGCACCTTGGTAAGCATCTCCACGGAGGATACTTCCAGCGGTTCCACTCGTACCACGAACCCTGGTATAATCTCCCTGTCCATCGAAATAATAGTCACGGTCAAAAACCGCTCTTGCAGCAGCATAGGCAGACATCAATGCAATTGTTGCATCAGCATCTGTTTTCCAGAAATTTTCAGCTGCAAGTTCTCCTGTAGGCACTTGGTTCAGCAACTCCTTTTTACAAGAGGTTTGTAGCATAAGCATTCCTGCTAGCAGAAATACAGTTGTTATTTTTATCGTAGTTTTTATACTTTTCATTATCTCTAAGTTTAGAAGCTAAGGTTAATAGCGATTGAATATGATTTGTTGATAGGGTACACGTTGTTGTCATCTCCTTGCTTTTCTGGATCCAATCCACGGAATGCGGTAAGCGTTCCTATGTTTTCAGATGAACCCACAATACGTAAGTTGGTAACTCCCAATTTCTTTAATACATTACCAGGTACGGTATATCCTAGCTGTACGTTTTTAACCCTTAGGTAGCTCATGTCATCAAGCCAAAAAGTAGTAGATTGCCTGTTGTTTCCACTTCCTCCCAACCTTGGCCAAAGTCCTTCACGGTTTTCTATAGTCCAGGGGTTAGTCCAATGTTCCCATGATGCAGCATATCTTGCGTTGTTGAAGTTCGTGTTGTTGTAAATGGTCTGCCAGTAATCCTTACGTCCGGCAGCTCCTTGTAAAAACACCGTAAAATCAAATCCTTTATAAGCTACAAATCCGGTTAAAGCAAAAGTAGTAGTTGGCCTTTCTCTCTGTGTATTTGTCATGGCCTTCTGGTCCTCTCCTGTAATCCTACCATCACCATTCAAATCCTTCAAAATAAGGTCTCCTGGAGCAATACCCTGTGGTGTATTGTTGTAAACATCAGCCCATGTTTGAGCGATTCCTTTGTCCTCATAAGTATACAAGAACTGGTATGGCATGTTTAGGAAAACATTTCCCCTTGTCAGCAATTGATTCCATTTTTCTAGGTTTGTCCTGTTGTATGATCCATTTGCAGTTATACCATACTGAAGTTTACCAATCCTGTCTTTCCAAGAGATGTCTGCCTCAATTCCACGGTTTCTAAGATTGCCGATATTTAATCTTGGGGCTGGACTATAAGCACCACTGAGGAAGATAGAGAAATCTGAAGGCCTGTTCATGCCTGTTGTTAAACGATCGTAATAATCGATAGCAGCAGTAAGGCGGTTCTTCATGAAAGCGAGGTCTAAACCGATGTTCAACACGGTGGTGGTTTCCCATGACAAGAACCTGTTGATCATTTTGCTGTTTGCAAAACCTCGTTGAACACTAGATCCTAATACATAGTTGATATTACTGAGGGTTTCTTGCTGTTCGAACCTGCCTACACCACTGTTGTTTCCAAGGCTTCCATAAGAAGCGCGGAATTTACCACTGGTTAAGAACTTATCTGTCAAACGCTGAATGAATTTCTCTTCAGTAAACTTCCAACCCACTGCTGCTGATGGAAAGAATCCAAAGCGACTTCCTGGTAGGAACTTAGAAGATCCATCCACGCGGAAATTGGCTTCAAACAAATATTTGTTGTAAGCGGTGTAATTTAATCGTCCAATATAAGAACGAAGACCTTCTGTAGAAGAAGAACCACTGGTAGATTGAATATCAGTTAGGGCAGCATTAATCTCTGTTAAACTTGGATGCAACCTGTCATTCCTAGAACTTCCTTGAGAACGTGCGTACCAATATTCCTCGTTGTAAACTGCTACTACGGCAATATCGTGATTCTTACCAAATTTCTTCACGTAGTTCAAACGACCATTTAACAATGATTTATACCCTGTGGAAGTGCTGTTTGAAATACCTGCATTGTTTCCTACATAAGTTCTGCTACCAAATGACTCAGTCTGGAAATTGTATGCCTGGTTTGGCATTGCAGCGCCATAGCCAAATTGATTATAATAATTCAAGGCATAGTCTACCCTGGCAGTCAAACCTTTGATTGGTGTCCAATCATAATTCATCTGAGTATTAATCTCTTGTCTATTATTTCTGGAAGGATTATTAATGTACAATGTATACGGATTATATGCCTGAGGATCTTCTCCATAAGCCATTACGCCACCAAAATATCCTGTTGTTGGATCATAAGGTAAAATACCAGCAATGGCATACTGCATGTCGTTTCCAGCTGTGTTTGAAGCGTCTGGATCATTAAAACCTTCAGACAAACCATATTGAAAAGTGGACCAGTTACCGTTGAAGCGGAAACCTACGTTCATGTTATTTTTTATCTTAGAATCAAAGTTGAAACGAGCATTGTACTGCTTGTAATCATTGTTGATTTGAAGTCCTTTTTCATCTTTTACACCAGCTGAAACAAAGAAGTTTGAAGCTTCGTTTCCTCCTGTTGCAGACAGGTTATAGTTTTGAAAAGAACCTGGTCTCAAGATGATATCCCAAACATCTGTATTAGGAAATTTGATTGGATCTACCATGCTCTTGGCCATCCACTCATCTACAGTACCCAACTTAAATAATTGGTTTCCCGGCAATGTAGAAACCGCTGTCCTGCGTTGCTGAACAGTCAAAGCCCTAGAGTAATCATCCATGAAATCCAATCCCCTTGTAGCAGCAATCACTGAACTGTTGCTGTTGAAGTTTAATGAGGTTTTAGTAGCACCCTTACCACTTCTGGTCGTAATCAAGATTACCCCATTGGCGGCCCTTGAACCATATACGGAGGCAGATGTAGCATCTTTTAAAACAGAAATAGTTTCTACGTCGTTTAAGTTGATCCTGTTGATGTCAACATCTGGCATACCATCCACTACGATAAGTGGACTTGCATTGTTGACAGTTCCTAACCCCCTGATGATCAAACTCGCTTCGTTGTTACCAGCCATACCAGATGACTGAACAGCTTGTAAACCTGGAACGAGTCCGGATAAAGCTGAAGAAACGTTCGGTAAGGCGCGACTCACAATTTTCTCATCTACTTTAACGGAAGAAACGGCACCTACAAGGTTTACCTTTTTTTGGCGGCCATAACCTACTACAACCACATCTTCCAATGCACCTGATTTAAGTTTTAATGCGATAACGTAATCAGACTTCCCATCAACTTTAAAAGAGAAAGATTCATGCGTTGCAGAGGAAATGAGTACTTCCGCTCCTACAGCTGCATTGAGTTTAAACTTACCAGCTGCATCGGATGTAGTACCACCTGAGCTGTTCTTGATGGAAACTGAAATACCAGGTAACAAAGCTCCTGATTCATCTTTCACTGTACCTGTAATGGCTTTTTGTTGAGCCATGGCAAAAATAGGAAGCATAAAGAGCAAAATTAATTTTGCTGCATTAAAGCTCATCCTAGTCCGAAGACATTTGGGCATTCGCATATTCAATCGTTTTAGAAAATTTTGCTAAATGTAATTTGATTTAATATAGTAATAAAAAAAAAATTGCGAAAATGATTTCGTATTACGATTTTATCAAATGTGTTAAAAGGATTCCTAATTATCTACCTTCATGGTTACACAATAAAAAGTAAAACATGAAGATTTTTTTCCAAATACTGGTTTCAACAACACTGATGTTGACGAGCCAAGGGGGATTTTCGCAGTCAACTAAAATTGATTCTACAAAAACCATTCCCCTCCATCCAAGAATTTTGATGTTGGCAGGTGAGGAATCCGCCATCAAAAGCAAAATCGTTGAAGACGGTACTTGGATGGGCGTTCACAACACCATTATTTCTGCAAGTGATAACTTACTTTCAGCAGCACCCATCCAACGCATTCAGATAGGAAGAAGGTTGTTGGATAAATCAAGAGAGGCCTTGCGCAGGTTGTTTTTCCTCTCCTATGCCTACAGGACAACATCAGACAAAAAATATTTTTTAAGGGCAGAAAAGGAAATGTTAGCCATCAGTGCCTTTAGCGATTGGAACCCATCGCATTTTTTGGATGTAGCAGAAATGACCATGGCGATGGCCATTGGATATGATTGGATGTACAACGATCTATCTCCAACCTCTAAGGCATTAATCAAGGAAGCCATTCTGAAAAAGGGAATAGAGCCATCCCTTAATCCAAAAAACAACAGCTGGCTCAAAGCAGAACACAATTGGAACCAGGTGTGCAATGCGGGCATGACCTATGGAGCGATGGCAATATATGAAGATCAGCCGGTCTTGGCTAGGCAAATCATCAACCGTGCCATCAGTACTATTGTATTACCCATGAAAGATTATGGTCCAGACGGAATCTACCCAGAAGGATACGGATATTGGGGTTATGGAACGGGTTTCAATGTGATGTTCAACAGCGCCATTGAAAAATTATTTGGAACAGATTTTGGATTGAATGACATGCCAGGCTTTTTAGAAACAGCTGGTTTTATGGAAAACATGACTGGACCATCAGGAAGGCCTTTCAACTACTCAGATGCAGGATCTGGTGGCGGATTTCACCCAGCTATGTTTTGGTTAGCAAACAAGGCAAAAGACCCAACGCTGTTGTGGCAAGAAAAGAAATACCTAAACCCTGATCAATCAAAATCGCTTGTAGGCGATAGGCTACTGCCGGCAGTGATGCTTTGGGGAACAGGTTTTTCAGCTGATAAAATAACAGCACCTAAATCAACCATGTGGGTAGGCAGTGGAAAAAACCCG
>CANLED010000146.1 GCA_947489175.1 Chitinophagaceae bacterium
TCAGCGTTTGATGGACGAATGTGAGATGACAGCAGAGCAAGTTGCCAAAAGGATGGGTATGGATAGGACTACCGTTACGAACTATGTTCGTATGCTCAAACTTCCTCCAGATATTATTGTTGCAGTAAGAAACGGAACGTTAACCATGGGCCATGCACGTGCATTGATTAATGTTGGTGAAGTTGAAAAACAACTTTATGTTTTCAATACCATTGTTGCTAGAAAGCTATCTGTAAGACAAACAGAAGAGTTGGTTAAACAGCTTTACAAACCATCTAAAAAAGGTCCAGAAAAAGAAAAAAAATCAAACTCACAATTTCAAAAAATCGAAGATCAGTTGTCGTCTCATTTTGGAACAAAAACCAAGGTAGAACATCAACAAACAGGAAGAGGTAAAATAACACTAGAATACTATTCATTAGAAGAACTCAACTCTCTACTTGAAAAGATGAATGTGAGCATCCAATAATTATGTATCTGAAAATATCCCTTTTATTCGTTTTTCTTTTTTTGGGAACATTTGAAAGCCAATGCTATGCACAAGCCAAAACAACAAAGAAAGATACCATAATTCAAAAGAAAATCAAGGATACTGGAAACACAAAACAAATTTCGGATACTGTAAAAAAAGTTAGGTCTATTGCGTCAAAAGCGGCGTTAAAGTCTGCTTTATTACCTGGTCTTGGACAGATTTATAATAAAAAATATTGGAAACTACCTCTAGTATATGGAGCCTTAGCGTTCCCTATTTCAACATTCAATTACAACAGAACTTGGTATCGAAAAACAAGATTTGCTTATGCCACAAGAATAAATAAAGACACGGCAAATTTTTTAAGCATTGATGCAGAACTTCAGCCACTGTCAAGTTCTTCATTAAAGCTATACAGAAATGAATTTAGGAAAAACATGGATTTCTCTGTGATAGGTTTGTTGCTTTTGTGGGGACTAAATGTGGTAGATGCCACAGTAGATGGACATTTAAGGACATTTGACATCAGTGATGATTTAAGTTTGAAAGTAAAACCAGTGATATCAAATAATTTATCGACAGGAGGAATTTCTTTAACACTAAACGTCAAGAAAAAAGAAATCTCACCCAAAACAATTTCATTTTAGCCATCAAAGGAATTAACTTCATTAAAAATAAAGGGATGAACATTGCGCTTATTGGATATGGGAAAATGGGGAAAACAATCGAACAATTGGCCATTAGTCGGGGGCATCATGTACCCGTGAAAATTGACTTAGAAAATATTTCAGATTTTAATACAGATACCTTTTCATCAATTGATGTAGCCATTGAATTTACGAGTCCACATACAGCCTTACAAAATGTACTAAAATGCATAGAAATTGAAACACCGGTTGTATGCGGTACTACTGGCTGGCTTACATCACTTGACCAAGTTGAAGACAAAGTGGCTAATTTAAATGGCAGTTTTTTATATGCCAGTAATTTCAGTGTCGGAGTTAATATTTTTTTTGAAATCAACAAGAAATTAGCACAGTTGATGAATGGCATGAATCAATATGATGTAACCATCAAAGAAATTCACCATACTCAAAAAAAAGATGCACCCAGCGGAACAGCCATTACGTTGGCAGAACAAGTTATCCAATACAATCATTTAAAAAATAATTGGGTAAATGACCTTCCAACAACAGCATCTGAACTTTTCATTGAAAGCGAAAGAATAGATCCATATCCAGGTTTACATGAAGTAAAATACAGTTCAGAGATTGATGAAATAACCATCGTCCACAACGCTCATAACCGCAATGGCTTTGCACTTGGGGCGGTGATGGCTGCTGAATTCATTCACAACAAGAAAGGAATTTTCACCATGAAAGATGTATTGGGATTTGGAAATTAATTTATTTTTATGTTGAATAAAAAAACACAGTACGCCATCAAAGCACTCATTTTTCTTGCAGAACAAGAACCCTATACACCTGTGCTCATTTCTGAAATTTCATCAAAGAAAAAAATACCTTTAAAATTTCTCGAAAACATATTGCTTGAACTCAAAAAAGAAGGCATTCTAGAAAGTAAAAAAGGCAAAGGCGGTGGATATTTCTTAAAAATTCCAGCTAACAAAATACCATTAGCAGATATCATTAGAAAGATTGATGGCCCCATAGCCATGTTACCTTGTGCTAGTCTTTATTTTTACGAAAGATGTAAAAACTGTGATGAACAAAACTGTGGACTTCACGAAATCATGATTGAAGTGAGGGATGCAAACCTTAAAATTCTTGAAAACAAAACAGTAGCTGATCTTCTAATTCCTTCAAAGAATAAATAAATATTAAGGCCATTGAATCAACTCAATAATTTTTTCCAAATATTCAGCGTCAGTTTGGTCAAAATGATTCAATAATTCACTGTCAACATCCAATACGCCTACAACCTCATTATTCTTTCTGATGGGCAAAACAATTTCACTTTTAGAAATGCTGCTGCAAGCAATGTGCCCTGGAAATTTTTCTACATCTGGAACAACCAAAATCTCACTCCTTTCCCACGCAGCACCACAAACACCCCTACCCTTTTTAATTCTTGTGCAAGCAACAGGACCTTGAAAAGGACCAAGAACCAATTCTTCATTTTTTATGAGGTAAAAACCAACCCAAAAAAAACCAAACTGCTCTTTCAAAGCTGCACAAATATTGGCTAGATTGGCCACTAGGTCATCTTCACCATGAAGCAACCCCTTGATTTGTGGTAACAGATTTAAATATTGCTCCTCCTTGGAGCCTTTTGCTATTTGTAAATCTTCTGACATCAGAAATTATTTTAATGAAGATAAATAGATGTTTTATTTTTCATTCAAAAGCACATTGACATAATCATCAAACTCTTTTTTGAATTCTTCATAATGGATACCTGTTGCGGGACCTGAATAACCAGCATGGGTTTTTCGAACAGTTCCATCTTTTCCGATAAAAATCATAGAAGGAAATGCAATGATAGATGTCATTTGAGGTAGGGCCTTTTCTGTCCGCAAACTATCCGACGAAGTAACCCCAGTTATTAACATCGGGTAATTAACGTTAAAACGCTCTTTAACCCGATTCAAACTCTTTTTGGATTTAGCAAAATCGGTTGAATATTCAAATGCCAATCCAACTACCTCAACCCCTTTTTGTTTGTTTGTTTTATAATATTGACTCAAAAAAGAAGTTTCATCCATACAATTTGGGCACCAAGAACCCATGATTTGAATGACAACCACTTTGTTTTTAAACATTGCATCATTGATCCCAACCATATTGCTGTCAAGATCCGGAAACCTAAAATTCAACCTATTTTCAGTCCCTTTTAGTTGAAATGCAGCTTCAGTTTCATCCAAGACCATATTTGCATCCCTAGTTGCAGTCCAAGTTTCTAAATAAGTTGGACCACTTGCAAATAAGCCCCTGTCAAGCGTTTTGGTGCTGCTGATTCGTGCTGAAAAAAAGTAGGCATGAGTACCATCAAAGGTGGTCATCATCAAAGAGTCTCCTTTTACAATGCCCTCCAAAAAACGATAATCGCCTGTGGGTGTAAGAAATGTACCAGTCAATTTATGCCCAACTTGTTTGAGTTCAGCCATTGCTTCTGATTTTTGTCCCCGCGGATTTATAAAACTAACCCTCCACCTTCCTGAGACATTTGATTTTAGTGGATCAAGGTTTAACAGCAACCTGTCTTTCCTCCTTTCGATGATAATTGGCATGTATTGTTCACCGGTGGGTATTCTCTTCTTCCATTCACCAAGATATCCCAATTTGCTTTTTTTCAACAAGAGTGATGCATCAAAAAAAGGAAGTTCAACGATCAATGAATCTGACTTCATTTTGATGTTATTTACAAGCATCTCATCACTTGAATTTCTGATAATCCATGAGATTTTACCAGATGAAATTGATTCAACGATGTTGAATACGATGTTGTAATTGTCAGCCCGCATAATTTCAGCCCGGTATGATATTTTAGTTACGGGAGGTGATTGTGCATTGAGCTGGGATGTCGCACAAAAAAGGAGCAAAAAAATATAGATGACTGTTTTTTGATATTTCATTTTAAAGTGCATTTAGGTTTAACAACATATCCTGCGTCATTTTAGGAAGATCGTACTCATGTTTCCATCCCCACTCTGCTCTTGCAGATGAATCATCGATGCTTTGGGGCCAACTGTTTGCAATGTCTTGTCGAGAATCTGGCTGATAAGATATTGTAAAACCAGGAAGGTGTTTTTTAATTTCGTCGGCAATTTCAAGTGGCGAAAAACTCATAGCTGCTAGGTTGTAAGAGGTTCTAACCTTGATTTTTTCGGCAGGGGCTTCCATCAATTCAATCGTTGCCCTGATTGCATCTGGCATGTACATCATGGGCAACCTCGTATTTTCTTCAAGAAAACAATTATAATTTTTTTTGTCCCTGGCCGCTAAGAAAATGTCGATAGCGTAATCTGTAGTGCCCCCTCCTGGAGATGATTTATAGCTAATCAATCCGGGGTAGCGCATGCTTCTTACATCAACGCCATATCGGTGGAAAAAATAATTACACCAAAACTCACCAGCATATTTGCTGATACCATATACAGTGGTTGGTTCTATAATTGTTTGCTGCGGACAATCCAGCTTAGGTGATGTTGGTCCAAAAACAGCTATGCTACTAGGCCAATAAACTTTGGTTAGTTGCTCTTCTTTGGCAATATCCAATACATTTAGAAGCGACTGCATATTAAGGTTCCAAGCTAGGGGAGGATTTTTTTCTCCGGTGGCAGAAAGCATAGCAGCAAGCAGATAAACTTGGGTGATATTTTGACGCAATATCTGTACGTGCAGCATTTCTTTGTTCATTACATCAATGCTAACATAAGGACCAGTGCCCTTCAACAACTCATTTTCTTCACGCAGGTCTGATGCCACCACTTGAGCTCCACCGTATATCTTTCTGAGGGCAAGGGTTAGCTCTACACCTATTTGTCCACTAGCCCCAATGACCAATATTTTCTCTTTTTTCATACTCAAATTTTACTTCTAGGTACAAAGCTATAAATTATGAGTGAAGAACTGTCTTGCAGACTTAATGAATGGGATGTATCTTTGATAAATGGAAGATTTTCTCAAAGAACTTTTTGTAGGACAGAATTACGATGAAAAAAATTTCTTTCTCATTGCTGGACCTTGCGTTATTGAAAGCGAACCGTTGCTAAACGAGGTAGCAGAGCGGGTTTCATTGATTTGTAAGAACCTGGGCATCCCATTTATCTTCAAAGCTTCATACCGAAAGGCAAACAGAACAAGTGCTAATTCGTTTACAGGAATTGGGGATGAAACTGGATTGGATTTGCTAAAAAAAACTGGACAGCATTTTCATTTACCAACTACAACAGACATACATGCCCATGAAGAAGCAGCCATAGCAGCTAGATTTGCAGATATATTGCAGATACCCGCTTTTTGTGCAGGCAATCAGATTTGTTGCAATCCGCAGGAGAAACGGGAAAAGTAATCAACATCAAAAAAGGACAATTCATCAGTGGAGAAGCCATGAAGTTTGCTGTAGATAAAGTTCGGAAAACAGGTAACAACAAAATTATTCTCACAGAAAGGGGAACGACTTTCGGTTATCAAGACTTGGTGGTTGATTATAGAAATATTCCCATGATGCAAGCCCATGGGGTTCCGGTGGTGATGGACTGCACACATTCGCTTCAGCAACCCAATCAGACTTCAGGTATTACTGGTGGCAATCCAAAACTTATAGGAACAATCGCAAAAGCAGCTGTGGCAGCTGGTGCCGAGGGATTGTTTATAGAAACACACCCAGATCCATCAAAGGCATTGAGCGATGGAGCAAACATGTTGCAGTTGGAATTGCTTGAGGATTTGTTGAAAAAACTGCTGAGGATCCGACAAGCGGTAATCTGAGGTTAATTGTATCGGAGCGGGTTTCTTTTAGATTGGAGGATATATCTTTTAAGATTCATCCAAAAAGCGATAAAAACATAAAAAACTACTGGAGAACCCAATGTAAGGCAGGATATATAAATAAAATATTTTC
>CANLED010000147.1 GCA_947489175.1 Chitinophagaceae bacterium
TATATTCTCTTGGCTTATCATTCCTCCTGTAGCTGCTTACTTCACCGTTCCGGGTTTCGCTGAAATCATCCGCAGTACCTCATCAGAAACCCTTACCTATACCATGCTTTTTGGCATCCTATGGGGGTTTGGTGGACTAACATACGGACTTGCAGTTCGTTACCTGGGTATGTCTCTCGGAAATTCCGTCGTGCTCGGTTTCTGCTCCGCCTTCGGTGCCCTCGTTCCTTCCATCTACTACAATATCTATCCCGCTCCTGATAAAACAACCTTGCACGACCTCCTCACAACCCCTTGGGGACTTGTTGTCTTGGCAGGTATCATCCTCTGCCTGCTTGGTATCTTCATCTGCGGTCGCGCTGGTGTGCTGAAAGAAAAAGACCTCTCGGATGCAGAAAAGAAAAAATCGGTTGCTGAATTCAACCTCGTTAAGGGTTTGATGGTGGCCATCTTCTCGGGTATCATGAGCGCCTGCTTCAATTTTGGTATCGAAGCGGGTAAACCACTCGCTGAAGCTGCCGTTCAACAAGGTTTCAATCCCCTATACCAAAACAACGTTACCTATGTGGTTTTGCTTTGGGGTGGACTCCTTACCAATTTCGTATGGTGCCTTATACTGAACATCAAAAATAAAACAGCCGTTAACTACACAGACAAACAAACGCCGCTGCTTAAGAACTACATCCTTTCTGCTGTCGCTGGTACCACTTGGTTCCTGCAATTTTTCTTCTACGGAATGGGCGAAAGCAAGCTCGGGAATGGCGCCTCTTCATGGATTCTCCACATGGCTTTCATCATTCTAGTGGCAAACTCATGGGGCTTCGCGTTGAAAGAATGGAGCGGTGTCAGTAAAAAAACAAGGAGCACCATTTTATTGGGCATAATTACTATCATTGCATCTGTATTGGTAGTTGGTTATGGAAACTTTTTAAAAAACTAAACAGAGATATTTATGTCAAGCACAACTGAGTTCAAACACGTGAGTTATTTATGGGACGAAAACAAAGCCAAGTCTTTGCAAGGAGATGAAGTGGGTTTGCTGATCTATAGGTCAAACCTCCTCGGTGCAGATCTTAGGCTTACCAACTACGGCGGTGGAAACACATCTTGCAGAACCATCGAAAAAGACCCGCTCACAGGAATCGAAACCGAAGTGATGTGGATCAAAGGTTCTGGTGGCGACATCGGCTCACTTACTCGTTCTGGACTTGCTGCGTTGTATGTTGATAGACTTAGAAGCTTGACCAACGTGTACAGAGGTCTTGCACATGAAGATGAAATGGTGGAACTTTTTAACCACTGTATCTTCGACCTGGCTTCTAAAGCTCCTTCTATCGACACACCTCTTCACGGATTTCTTCCTTTCAAACACATCGATCACCTTCACCCAGATGCAGCCATCGCCATCGCGGCTTCTAAAGACGGTGAACAAATCACCAAAGAATTGTTCGAAGGACAAATCGGTTGGGTTGATTGGCAACGCCCTGGCTTTGAACTCGGACTCAAAATAAAAAAATGCTTGGAAGACAATCCTGGCATTCGTGGCATCATGTTGGGTTCTCATGGCTTGTTTACATGGGGTGATACAGCCTACGAATCTTACATGAATTCCTTGGAAGTCATTGAAAAATGCGCTGAATTTATCGAAACTGCCGTTTCTAAAAATGGTTCGGTTTTCGGGGGACAAAAAATAGAATCGCTTCCAAAAGAAGAGAGAACTAATCAAGCTATTTTGTTGGCGCCCATTTTGCGTGGACTTTGCTCTTCTCATACCCGCATGATCGGACATTTTACAGATGATGAAAAAGTGCTCGGATTCATCAATTCAAATCACCTAGATCGCTTGGCTCCCATGGGAACAAGCTGTCCAGACCACTTCCTCAGAACAAAAATCAGTCCACTGGTTCTTGAACTTTCACCAAATGAAGATCTTTCGAACCTTGCTTCAACCAAAGTAAACTTGACTGTTCAATTTGAAGCTTACCGTGAAATGTATGGACAATACTATCAAACGCACAAACATGCTGATAGTCCAGCCATCCGCGATGCCAATCCAGTGGTAATTTTATACCCAGGTGTAGGCATGTTCACGTATGCAAAGGATAAGTCAACCGCACGCGTAGCAGCAGAATTTTACATCAACGCTATCAATGTAATGCGCGGTGCAGAAGCCATTTCATCATATACTTCATTGCCGCGTCAAGAGGCTTTCAACATTGAATATTGGTTGTTGGAAGAAGCTAAATTGCAACGAATGCCGAAGCCGAAAAGCTTGTCAGGCAAAATTGCTTTCGTAACCGGAAGTGCTGGTGGTATTGGAAAAGCAATTGCAAAAAAGATGGTTCAGGAAGGAGCTTGTGTGGTGTTGAGCGACAATGATGCAGATAGGTTAGCAGGTGCAAAAGAGGAATTTATCAAGACATTCGGCAAAGACCTAACCGCCGCTGCATTGCTCGATGTAACCAGCAAAACCAGCATTGAAGATGCTTTCAAAACAGCTGCCATCAGCTTTGGCGGGGTTGATATTGTGGTGAATTGCGCAGGACTTTCCATCTCAAAACCATTGGAAGAACATACTGAAAAAGATTGGGACATTCTTTATGATGTGTTGGTGAAGGGACAGTTTTTGGTAACACAAGCGGCTGTAAACATAATCAGAAAACAAGCAACAGGTGGTGATATCATCAACATCGCCAGCAAAAACGCACTGGTTTCTGGTCCAAACAACGCCGGTTATGGTTCTGCAAAAGCAGCACAGATGCACCTGAGCAGGCTCAATGCAGCCGAGCTTGGTAAAGATAAAATCAGGGTGAATACCATCAACCCCGATGCTGTTATCAGCGACAGCAAAATATGGGCAGGGGAGTGGGCTGCAGGCAGGGCGAAAGCCTATGGCGTTACTGTGGAAGAACTTCCTAAGTATTATGCAAACAGAACCTTGTTAAATGAAATCATTTTGCCTGAAGATATCGCCAACGCATGCTTTGCATTTGTAGGTGGTATGTTGTCAAAATCCACAGGAAATGTATTGAACGTAGATGGTGGAGTTGCAACCGCTTTTGTTAGGTAATCACGTCCAATATTCAACTTTAAACCAACAACCTTCAACTTTAAAAAATGTCAATGATATTTGAAAATAACAGGATAGAAGAACTCAACGCATCTGCTGAAAAAGAGCACCTGCGCAAGTTCGAGATGGCTTCTTCTTCCATCAAAAATGTGGAAGAAATCTTACAGAAACTGAGTGCCTTTCAAGTGGCCATACCCAGTTGGGCATTGGGTTCTGGCGGAACACGATTTGGAAGATTTTCCATCGGTGGTGAGCCTAGAAACCTCGAAGAAAAAATTATGGATATTGCCTTGCTGCATAAATTGAATCGCTCAAGCGGTGCCATCTCATTGCATATTCCATGGGATATTCCAAAGGATGCATCTCACATAAAATCACTTGCAGCAGAGCATGGCATTGTCTTTGATGCCATGAACTCCAATACATTCCAAGATCAACCTGATCAAGAGCACAGTTATAAATTTGGATCGCTGCAGCATGTTAAAAAAGATGTGCGTAAACAGGCCATCGACCACAACATCGAAGTGATCAATTATGGAAAAGAATTGGGTTCAACATCATTGACTGTTTGGTTGGCTGATGGATCATCATTTCCCGGACAACTGAATTTCAGACATGCTTTCCAAAACACCTTAGAGGGGTTGGGTGAAATTTACGCATCACTTCCAGATGATTGGAAAATGTTCATAGAATACAAAGCCTTTGAACCGAATTTTTATTCAACCACAGTAGGAGATTGGGGACAATCGCTCTTGCTTGCTTCAAAATTGGGAAGCAAAGCATATACCTTGGTTGACCTTGGTCACCATCTTCCAAATGCAAACATTGAACAAATCGTTTCTATTTTGTTGATGGAAAAAAAATTGGGTGGATTTCATTTCAATGACTCAAGATATGGTGACGATGACCTTACCGTTGGAGCTATGAGGCCGTATCAATTGTTTTTGATTTTCAACGAATTGGTGGAAGGGATGGATGCCAGGGGCATGAATCATGCAACTGACTTGGGATGGATGATTGATGCATCGCACAACATCAAAGATCCGTTGGAAGATTTGTTACAGTCCGTTGAAGCAATGAAAATTGCTTATGCACAAGCATTGTTGGTAGACTCTGTAGCATTGAAAGCCGCAAGAGAAAACAATGATGTTGTGGTAGCGCAAGAAATCTTGCAGGATGCTTTCAGAACAGACGTTCGTCCAATTGTTGCAGAAGCAAGACGCAGAGCAGGAGCGGCTTTGGAGCCACTGAAAGTTTTTCGCAGCATGAATGTACGAAACAGTTTGATCGCGCTGAGAGGTGAAAAAACAACAGCAACTGGCTTGTAGTTTAAAGTTTTTGGTTTAAAGTTTAGTTCAGACGTT
Organism: Chitinophagaceae bacterium; assembly: GCA_947489175.1. Taxonomy (GTDB): domain Bacteria; phylum Bacteroidota; class Bacteroidia; order Chitinophagales; family Chitinophagaceae; genus Pollutibacter. The sequence continues at coordinate 4,435 of CANLED010000147.1, forward strand.
TAACCTTAAACCTTTTAATTAAACTTTAAACCAAAAACTTTAAACTAAAAAAATGACGCAACAAGTAATCGCCATTTTCGACATAGGCAAGACGAATAAAAAACTTTTTTTATTCAACGATGAATACAAAATCGTCTACGAACAATCATCAAAGTTTGAAGAGATTGTAGATGAAGATGGCTTTCCTTGTGATGACATAAAAAGCCTTTCAGAATGGGTAAAAACATCGTTGCATGAGGTGTTGAATCAACAAGAATTTGATGTCAAAGCAATCAATTTCAGCACCTACGGCGCAAGTTTTGTGTATGTCGATGATAAAGGAGAAGTAGTTACGCCCTTGTATAATTACCTCAAACCTTATGCAGAAAATTTGCAAAAAAAATTCTACGATACCTATTCTGGTGAGGATGAATTCTCAAGAATTACTGCATCGCCTATATTGGGAAATTTGAATTCGGGGATGCAGATTTATCGCATCAAATATGAAAAGCCCGAGGTCTTCAAAAAAATAAAACATGCCTTGCATCTTCCTCATTATGTTAGTTATCTGCTAACTGGGGATGCACATAGCGAAATCACCAGCATCGGTTGTCATACCAATTTGTGGAACTTCGATAGCAAGGAATACCATCAATGGGTGAAGGCGGAAGGGATCGATAAGTTGCTTCCCGAAATAAAAAATTGCACTGATGTGCTTCCCTCAATATTCCCAGGAGCGCCGGATAAAATAGGGGTTGGACTCCATGACAGTTCTGCAGCGTTGATACCTTATTTGATGAGTGTATCAGAACCATTCATCCTAATTTCCAGCGGAACATGGTGCATCAGCTTAAATCCATTCAATGATACTCCTTTAAAAGCATCGGAATTAAAGCAGGATTGTCTCTGCTATTTGCAATACACAGGACAACCAGTAAAAGCATCTCGCTTATTTGCAGGTCATGAGCATGACGAGCAATCAACAAGAATAGCAACTTATTTTTCCGTTGATACTAATTTTTATAAGCATATCAACTATGATGAAAGGCTAATTAAAGCATTAAGGATAACAGAAAAAAATGAAGTTGAAGAAAATGATTTTTCTCAAAAGGACCTCTCGGTTTTTTCATCAATAGAAGAAGCGTATCATCAATTGATGTTGGATCTTGTTTCAAAACAATTTGTTTCAACATCCTTGGTAATGAAAGGCTCTCAAGTAAAAAAGATATTTGTTGATGGAGGTTTTAGCAAAAACATTATTTTCATGCAACTACTTGCTTCTGCATTTACTGGTGTAGAAGTCTATGCTGCTGAAGTTGCACAAGCTACTTCATTGGGTGCGGCTTTGGCGATACATTCTTCGTGGAACAAAAATGAATTGCCGACTGATTTGATTGAGCTTCAGTTGTATCGTCATCCTGAATGTGTTATAGGGCGACCCTAAAAAAAAGGTTATGACGTTTTTGTGAGTAGAAACAAATGTGTAGTATGAGCAACAAACACAAGACTCCCCTCCTGGACAGGAGGGGTGGACTCTGGCGAGGCGCCGAAGGTGACGAGACAGAGGCCGGGGTGGTGGATTTTCTTAATTTAATTCCACCACCCCGCCGAGCCAAATTC
>CANLED010000148.1 GCA_947489175.1 Chitinophagaceae bacterium
TCTAAACGCAAATATGTTTAATTGAATCTCGTACGGGTAGTTTTGCCTATTTCTTACAAAAGGATTGGGATAAAGATCTGCCGCTTCTTTAATATAATATCCGAATCCGCTTATGTTTAGTATTTCTAATATCTCTGTTAATTTTGAGCCGTCTGTGAATTTGCCATGATATTCAATGAATAGATTAGAAATAAAATGTAAACTGTCTTTACAATCCTTAATAACCTCATACTCTGCACCTTCGATATCTATTTTTAGCAAATCAATTTTTTCAATAAGAATGTCTTTAAGCCTTACAGATTTCACTTTGCTTATCCCTTGTCCAGCATTCGATGTATGCTCAATTTTTCCTCCTAGGTTACCAGTATTTGAAAAAGTAATATCACCATTTTCTGTCCAAATAGCAGCTTGGTGCAGTATAATATTATTGAAATTCCAATTGTCTGTGTTTTGTTTTAAAAGTTTATAATTTTCTTTATCGGGTTCAAATGCAATGACTTCACAATTGCTGTAATTTAATTTGAAATACAATAAACTTAATCCTATGTTAGAACCGCAATCTATAATTTTCAACTGTTGATTTCTTTCTACATCCAACTTGTAAATTTCTGTAAAAAATATTTCTTCTAGAGAAAGTATAAATGACCCATCATCTACGTAAGTGACTGGATAGTTATGTATGTTTACGGATTTGGTTTTGTTATTTCGGGTATGCTTTATTCTTTTTTCTTCTATAAATCCAATTCCAACTTTTCTGTAAGGGGAATGAAGGATTTTCCTAATTCTATAAAAAACACCTTTTATGAGTAATGTCATGAATTAAAATTTTGGTTGTTAGTCTTTTTTATCACTTGGGAAACAACTTTTTGTATAACCTCCAAGTGATGGTGTCGTATATATTGAATTGTCGTTCGTTTTATTCTCATTTTTCTGTGCCAAAATAATTATATGGCATGGAGAAAAAGGAGTGAGGTTGATTATTTTAAATCCAACATGGTCTACAATCTGAGCAGCCAATGCACTGTTGAACACATGATGGTGAACGCACCTGTTCTCAATATTTTTAGCCGTTCTTTCCTCTAAATCCTGATGAGTTTCTACCCCTGCATCTCTTGTGATATCATGCAACTTCAATACTTCCTCGAAGTGAGTGCTGTCTGTTTCAGGCATTTCACTTTCATAGTCTTGTAAAATATGTTCGAGTTTAGTTATTGGTCTTTTGTGGTCAAATGTTTTGTCTTTGTGTGGCAGTATCATCAATAAATATCCATGGGGTTTCAATACCCTTTTCCATTCTTTCAATGCTTTTATTGGATTTGCGATGTGCTCTAAATTGTGGCATGATAATAAAAAATCATACTGCTCATCTTTGATTTCAGTCAACGCCGATCCATCTAAAATATATTGATACCCAACCTTATTCTCATAATGATAGGTTCTTCCTGCTTCAATTTGTCCCTCCCAAATGGTATTTGAACTGAAGTTACATCCATCTAGGTTTTCAATGTGTTGGTAGATCGGTAAAAAACCCTGCTTGGTGAATGCGAGACTGGGTCCGCCTATTTCAATCCCAGATAATCCTTTTAATTTGTTAACGTAAAAACGATATTTGTGAATTCTCTTTGGAAAATATTTTCTAAATTTTTTTTCAAGTATATTTTTAAGATCAATGATTGATGTAGTTGCCATATTATTAATTTAATTTTCCTAAAATTCCTTTTCTGAAATGTTTAGTCGCCAACAAAATAGCTTTTAAATAATTCACGAAATCTTGTGCATAGAAAAGGCAATTTTTTATTTCGTTTAATACAATTTTATTTTTTAAATATTGATGTTGAGTTGGGTATTTAGCCCTCAAATACAAATGATTCCTTACAATATAGTATAATCGGGTTGGATTGTGAAATTTTCTGAATGTTGATTTTAGAAGTGGCGTCATTACTTTTTTTTCTTCGCCTAGCTCATGCTTCAACGAAAATTCATTTACCAACAATGTTTGATATCCTTTTTCAAATGAATGGATGCAAAAGTCTGTATCAACTCCATCAATAAATAGCTTTTCATCAAACCCACCAAGGCTTTCAGCAATTTTGAGGTTGATGATGGCTCCTGATGTGATCAGCAATTTATTAAATGACGGTTTTTTATTTTCACCATCCTTCAACTCAAAATACCTGATTCCAAACATGGAAAAGTTGTCTCTTTGCGACGTATCAGTGATGATTTGCTTGTATTTTCCAAGGTCATTTTCGTTGAAAAACGAATCTTGATCCATTGTTAGTAAATAATCGTAACCTGCTGCTAGAGCCAATCTCATGGCTTCGTTCAACTTTTTTGCAATACCCTCGTTTTCTCCATTATGTAGATAGCGGCATTTGCTCTGCATTTCTTCAGGTATGCTGATTGTTTTTTGAGGGGTATTGTCAAATAGGTACAATACCTCAACTCCTTGAATATAGGTTGCAATGTTGGTAAAAACACTCTCTGGAGGGTGGAATAAAATGACTGTGCCAGCTAACTTCATTTGCTTAAATTTGTACAAATATTTTGAATGTTACCCAGTATTTCAATTTGTATACCAGCCTATAAACGGACAGAATATATTAAAAGATTACTTGATTCTGTATTCATACAAACATACAAAAATTTTGAAGTAATCGTTACAGATGATAGTCCCGATAATTCAATTGAAGAGCTTTGTGCTTCCTATATCTCAAGCTTACCGATCAAATATTTCAAGAATCTAAGCAACTTAAATACCCCCGAAAACTGGAATGAGGCCACTCGAAAAGCTTCCTTTGAATGGATTAAATTGATGCATGACGATGATTGGTTTTCGGATAAAGACAGTTTGCTTCGTTTTGCTGAAGCAATTGAAAAAAATCCTAGTGTTGATTTTTTCTTTTCTGCTTACACAAATGTATATGCGGGGAATGACCATTACCAACCTATGTTTCTGACTCCTTTTTGGGAATCTGCGCTGAAACAAAATGCTGAAATACTGATTTCAAGAAATGTTATAGGTCCACCTAGCGTTACTTTGTGCAAAAGAAATACCATTGAATACGATAGAACCATGAAATATGTGGTTGACATCGATTTTTATTGCAGATACATGCAGCAATCATCTTGGTGTTATCTCAATCAATCGTTAATTAATGTTGGTATCAATGATGCTCAAGTTACCAAATACACTTTTGGTGTGGCGGAAGTCCAGTTGAAGGAAAGCCTCCTTATGCTCGAAAAAAAATCCCCCAAAATTTTCAACAACATCCTTGTTTATGATGGATGGTGGCGGGTGTTGAGGAATTTCAAGATAAAAAAGCTTTCAGATATTCATGCCATTGGCTATTCAGAAAGATTGCCTTACAAGCTGCGTCAAATGATTTTTTTACAATCTTTTGTGCCTCATTTTGTATTGAAAGTAGGTGTTCTTTCTAAGGTGTTTATGGTTTTTGCTTTCATCATTTCTAGGATTATTTCACCGCAAAAAAAAATGAATTTCACTTTTTAATGAGTGCAATAAGTGCCTGTTTGCTTTTGTATATGATGTTGAAAACATACCACCTCCAATCTGGATAAATTTTCCTCATAAAAATTGCATGATTCTTGATGCCCATTTGCTGAAAGTGTGACTTGTTTTTATTGCTACTGCTTCCTTTGTGAACGTGCATTACTTTTGCCTCAGGAAGAAAATTGATCGTATATCCCAATTGTTTTATTTGCCAACACCAAAGAGTGTCTTCACAATACATGAAAAAATCTTCTGCCAACTTTCCGCCTGGCAATTGCTCAAGTATTTTGCTAGGGAAAAACATATATGCTCCCCAAACCCAATCGCATGCTATTTGTCTTTGGTGGTTGAAATAGTGATGCAACATCAACGATTCTTTTTTCTTTTTGGGTAAAAGCAGATAGAGTGGTACGACTTCTAATAATTCCCATTCAATGGTTCTAAATCTCCTGCAATTGTATTGTAATTTTCCATTTGGATATTGCAGTTGGACAGTGCTCAATCCACATGATTTGTTTTCTTGCATGTAGTTATAACTAAACAATGGCGCATTATTCAGGAGTTCGCAATCACTGTTCAACAACAAAATATATTCACCATTGGCTTGAGCTATTCCTAGGTTGTTGCCTTTTGCAAAACCAAGGTTTTGCTCACTTTTTATTAAGTTGATTTCAGGAAAAATTCTCTTGAAATCTTCAGCGTCACATTCATGAGATGCATTGTCAACCAATATAATTTCACATGACAAATTTTCTACTTTGTCATAGATTGATTGAATACATTTTGAAGTAAGCTGAAACGTATTAAAATTTACTATGACAATGGATACCTGCATTAATTTATTTTATACAGTTGTTTTTTGTTGAGCAGAACTGGGATTATATAAGGAACAATCGACAACATATTTTTTGTGAAACCGACTAGCTGTTCCCAATCGTATTTGGCTTTTTTTTGGTTGATGATTTTGTCAATCGTCAAGAAGAATAAAAATAATGGGATTTCAACAATATAAGCAGCTAGGTTGATCATGTACCATCCCAATCCCCATTGCTTTCTAACGCGTAACAGTTGGGAGAGTATAATTTGTTTTGACTTCTTGTTCCAGAGGTTCCAGCTGTTGTCGTTGTCTTTTGTTTTGTAATAATCAGTGCTTGACCCACCGCCTAGGTGTATCACTTTTGGTTCTTTGTATAATATCAATGGACCATGTTTCCTTAATCGTGAGCACCATTCAATTTCTTCTGCATACATGAAAAAGTCCTCATCTAACTTGCCATATTTTTCGATGGTAGATTTTTTTGTCATCAGAAATGCGCCTACTGCCCAATCGATGATTGTATCTTTTTCCACCTCAAACACATTGGGTTGTTTAACTCCTGCACCAAATGCCATTTTCCGCACAAAATTTCCCAAATAGGGCAGTGGCAGCAGCAAGTTCAATCCGCCCAATACAAATTTGGCCCCTGAATGCTGATTGCTCCCGTCTGGGTTCAGTAATTGAACACCACAAGCAGCCATTTCTGGTTGTTGGTCGAAAAGCTTGACTGTTTTTTCAAGTGCATTGTCTTGCACAATGGTATCTGCATTCAACAAGAGGACATTCCTTCCCTTCGCTACATCAATCCCCATGTTATTGCCCCTGGCAAATCCTGCATTGTATTCACTTTGAATCCAGATGACTTGTGGAAATGCACTGCAAATTTTTTCTTCGCTATCATCACCTGAAAAATTATCTACAACTACAATTTCAAATGAAATAGTCATCGATGCCTCATAAATGCTTTTCAAGCAATTGATGACATGTTGCGCAGATTTATAATTTACTATGATGATTGATAAATCCATTTTTTATGCCGCCTGATTCTTTTTATAAAGTTTGAATCCAGCGAATAATGCCAACAACAAGGTTGCGTACAGTGCCCATCCTGAAATATTTGCAATCATGGATGATTGTTTGTATGTAGTTGGTTCAAAAATAAATTCAACCTTATGGTTTCCTGCTGGTATGGGCATTCCCCTCAACATATAATTCACCTTTTGGAATTTCGTTAATTTGCCATCTACATAAGCATTCCACCCATTTGGATAATATACTTCACTGAAAACTGCATATTGCTCTGTTTTGGCAGAGGTTTCAAATACGGCCGTGTCGTTGCTGTATTTTGCCAATTTGATAAAATTGCTTGAATCCATGGTGTATTCAAGTTTTTCTATTGCTTGATTTTTTTCAATGATGGCAGCATTGGCTGTGTTGATGGAATCCAATGCCTGAAGCTCTTCAACTTGGTTGTTAACAGGCATTAACTTGTTTACGAACCAGGCAGCACCCAATGCATCTTGATTAATTTGAGCATTGTAAACACCATTTGCTTCTTGAGGGGGGACGATGAAATATTTTGTATCAAGCATGTTCAGTACATTCATGTTGAGTCTTGGCTCTGAAAACTTTGTCTCAATCATGTCTTGGTAGTTTCTGAGTTTAGCTGCATGAT
>CANLED010000149.1 GCA_947489175.1 Chitinophagaceae bacterium
TAAATCATGAGCATTACATAGGGCTTCAAGTCCTCCAAATTTTTATAGGTATTGTCTTTGGGGTTATATGACACCTCCAAAAAAGCATGAAGTGTTTGTTTGTTATAAAGTTTAATGAAACTTTGATTTAAAACGACCTGAGAAAACGAGTAAAATGGATTGATTTTTTTATAGGACATTTTCATTCTTGAAGTAACCAATGTATCAACCATAAATTCTGCACCATTCGAACCAATCATCATGATTTTTCTTCCTTGTAATCGATCTTCTAATGGCCAAAAATTATAATTGCTTCTTCTGTATTTATAGGTGTTCAAAGAAAAAGAGGTATCACCTGAATAGAACCAATATTTTGATGCTCGTTGGTATGAGTTTGTAAACACAACAGGCAATCCTTTTGATTCTTTTTTTATTTCTGCAGCCCATGTTTTATTTTGATGAAATTCATCCTTGGGCATAAACTTGAATGGTTTTATGTCCAAGAACATATATAATCGGATGATGAATACTACTGCCAATGTGTATGGCATTAATCGATATACCCATTTTGTTTTTTGCTGGTTTACACTTAAATATTGGTAAGCCAACACTATCAAAGGAGCAATCAACGGGATTGTCCAGTTTGCCTCTGTTCTACTCTTGAAAGAACTGAGAAAAAACAAAGTATATATGCCAATGATTGACCAATACATGGCTTTTTCTACAGGTGATGATGGCTTGTATTTTAAAGCAGACCAAATAATTAACCACCCTACAAATGGACCTGCAATGAGCAATTGTCCCAATAAAAAATCAGTGGTAAATGATATATTGTAAGGTGGACTAACACGTTCAAATAAGTGATAGTTTATTGAGGGAAATCCATGAATAAATTGCCAAAAAATATGGGGCATGAATAAGGCAACAGATAAAAATATAACTAAGTAAGTGAGTGGTTTCTTGAACAATGAAAGATTAGAAAGCAAGGTAAAAAAGATGATAAGAATCCCATGGTACTTGCTGTAAAGCAATAGGGATATAACAATTGAAAGAAATATAGCTTCCTTAAAACCATTCTTTTCAACAAAATTTTTATAGGCTATGAAAAATAAAACGGTAAAAAATAGTAGTGGGATGTCTGGCACTGCCATGATACCTCCAATTTGCAATACTGCTATGTTTAACACGATTGCATAAAACAACAAGAGATCTTTAGGCTTTGTGAGTTGTTCAATAAAATAAATGGAAGCTGTTCCTAATAGCACGATAAATAACCTTACACCCAATTCTGAAGGGAAGATGAAGTAGCCAAGTTTTACAAGAACAGCAATCATGGGAGGATGATCGAAATAACCCCAATCTAGAAATTTTGAATATACCCAATAGTATGCTTCATCGTCGAATAATTCTGTACCCCAAGCTTGAACTAAACCAATTATCAACCAAGCTGAATAGAAAATAATTTGTTTTTTGTTGGTAGACCAACTGGTAATTCTGGTTGTTAAGGGGTTGGTTAAATTCATGGTATGAATGCTTTTTTTATAACCTGAATAAATTGGGGCGGTTTATTAGTGTTATGCAAGTTAAATATTTACTCAATTAATATGCGCCTAAATTTCCTTCAAATTATCTCGAAAAGGAAGTTGGGGAACCCATAAAATTCAGTATCCTGGGGTTTAAACCCTAGGTTATTGAATTTTGATAGCATAAAAAAAGGCTGCCTCATTACGAGACAGCCTCTTACAATTATCCAAGTTAGAGAAAAGCTTATTGCTTAATCAACTTTTTAGTTGTTTTCTTTGAATTACCAACGGCTTCCACCATGTAAATACCTGGTCTGTAGTTTGAACCAAACTCAACAGTTGCACCTGATGGTACGTTGCTGTAATGGACTTTTTTCATTTAAATGTTTTTATGTTGATAAAAAAAATACACCCTAGAAGTCATGATATCTGCAAAATATCAAACAAATCTAGGTTGGGCTTTGAGTTGGAAGTGGATTAATACAATTGTAAAACTAATTTAAGTACTGTGGCGTTCAACAAAATGACCACCACATAAAAATGTCTAAAGACACTAAAGCAGACTCACATAATGATGTAACAGGCAAAGTATCATGCTTTAAACTCAGTAAAATTGCCCAATTGGAATACCTTGCATGTAGATTTATCCATTGCATGAAATCAACTTTTTCAAAAAAAACAGTAGGCTTGTGTGCTTCATTCCCAATTGGGATAGTACCATATTGGATTGGTTTCATGTTGTGTGCATTTATTTTTTTGCCATTTGAAATGATGGCGCAAGAAAATCTGTCGACATTCAAAAGGTTCCTCATAAAACCTTCAGGTTCAGAAAATTATATCAACACCCTTTTAAAAGATTCCAAGGGTTTTTTGTGGCTTGGTACAAACAATGGCTTATTTCGTTTTGATGGAAGAGACAATGATGAAATACACATTACAACAGAGGTAAAAACATCAACCCAAGTTAATGAGTTGGCGATTTTCAACAATACCCTTTTTGTTGCAACGGAACAAGGGGTTGTTCAGATAAATTTGAAATCGTACAAAAATGAAACAGCGTCAAACATCTCCACTATTAACGAGCCCATCATCAACATTGTTGCAGATCCTGTCATGGGCGTATGGTGGCTTTCAAAAAGTGGATTTCTTTACAAATGGAAAAACGGAATCATTCAAACAATCAAATTGGATGTAGGCCGGTTTGACAGAAAGGAATCACTGCTGTTCCATGAGGGAAATATTTGGGTTACAACACAACACAAAGGAGCCTATCTTATAGATGCTTCAACAATGAAAATAGTTGATTTTATTAGCTTCCCATTGCTAGAAACACAAGAATGGTCGGTAAGGAAAACGGAAAACGATTCCTTATTTCTTGTATCAAATATGGGACTGTTTCAAGTTTCAAAAAGCAAAAAAGGATTTGAAACAACAAAAATTTCGGATGGTAAATTTTTTGAAATTTTCACGCAAAACAACCTTAAGTTTTCAGTGGTAAATGGCAATAAATTAATTTATCACTACGACACAAAGGAATTTAAAAAAAATATCACCATCAACATTGGCGCTGAAAAACCTGAGAATATCAACAAGATAATTTTTGACAAAGAGAAAATATTCATTGCTACAACAGATGGTTTCAGCATCCTTGATTTTAAAAAAAACCTATTCGAAAACATTCATTCAACATACGACAAAATCAACAATTCATTTGAAGTGCCTAGGGGAATTATTGAGACTGAAAATGAATTCATATTGGCTACGTACAGTGCCCTCCATAAATATCAGAAAGAGGATTTTAATGCACACAGTTTTCAAAAAAGCGGACTTAACTATGCCATATTAAAAATTCAAGACAACATTTGGCTGACTACGGATGGGGCAGGTCTAAAAAAATGGAACACAAAAACAAATGAAATAACAACAGCTCTTTCGAACAAAATCAAAGAGCATGCCAACATCAAATGTATTGAATCACTCAATGAAAATACATTGTTGTTGGGTACAGATGAGCATCTTTTTCAATACAACATAACAACAGATGCTTGCAAGGCAATTGATGTTCAACACAACAGTTGGAAAAAAGACAACGTAAATATCTACCAGATCAAAGCCGTGAACAATCACCAATTTTATTTGGCAACCGCATTTGGTGTGTTGTTGACAGACGAAGATGGAAAACTGTATGCGGATTATGGGAAAAATTTACCAAGTGCACTGGACAAACAGACCTATTCGATTTGGGTATCAAACGATCATACAATTTGGGCAGGTACAGGAAATGGTGTGTATCATTTTTCAGAGAATGGAAAGATCATCAATCACTTAACTACAAAAAGTGGTCTGACTGGCAACAGGGTTGCATCAATGACAGTCGACAAAAATAACCATTTGTGGGTGGCCACTTTCACAGGATTGTCTGCCATCAATTTAAATACCCTAGAGATAAAAAACTTCACAAAAGAAGAGGGTTTGCCAGACAATGAATTCAACCACAGCTCTTCCCTACTTACTTCTAGTGGAGACATGATATTGGGTACCATGAATGGCTTCATAAAATTCGATCCGAAAAAACTTGCACAAAAAACAAGCACTGTACCATCCTTAAATATCAGTAAAATCGATGTTGGAAATTCAAAGGAAGAAAAAAAAATATTGAATGTAGCAGGACAAATAAATGATCCAATCTTTGTTGAAAAAAAATTTAATTATGTCAGGATCCACTTGTTTCTCGACCCGTTGGACATCATGCAAAAAACATTGTATGAATACAAGGTAGTTGGAATTCATCCTGAGTGGATTAGAATGGGGAATAGCCCGATTGTTTATTTAGACAACTATAAAAAAGGAAAGTATAATTTGCAGATTAGAGCGATTACAGGACAAGGAAGCAAGAATATTGTAACAAAATCCATCAGTTTTGTGGTTGATGAATATTTTTATGAAACATCATGGTTCTATGTAGTGATATTCATCTCATTTTTTGTGCTGATTCTTTTGTATCTACTGCTGTATAACAGGCGAAACAAAAACATTACAGCAATAAGGCAACACATTGCACAAGATTTACACGACGAGGTTGGCGCATATCTTACAGGCATCAACATGAACATCCAATTGATGCAGCAAAAAAAGGGGAAAGAGGAAGAGCAGATTCAAACCATACAAACGCTTGGACAAAAAGCATTGATGTCGCTAAGAGATTCATTGTGGAGCTTGGATATTAAATCAGACAACGGGCTTCAATTCTGGGACAGGGTAAAGACCATTGCATCAGAGAGTTACGGACCATTAGAGATACCATATAACATCAGTGGGATTGATGACATGGGAAAAATTTATTTGAGTATGCTTGAAAAAAATTACTTGTTGTATATTATCAAAGAATGCATTACTAATAGCCTAAAATATGGCGATAGAAAATCGGTAAATTTGAGTTGGGAATTTAAAAACAATACACATCAAATTATCATCAGCAATGGGATTGGAGAAGTTAGCAAGAACAATCAAATTGGACAAGGGAAATACAATATCAATTCACGGATGAAAAAAATTGGAGGAGAAGCATCTTTTTTCAAACGAGAGAATCAATACACAGTTGAACTAACATTAAATTTTTTAAAATGATACAATTAGGCATCATAGAAGACAACTTTCAAATCACAGAATCTCTGGTTCAGTTTTTCAGTGATGATTCAGAAATAAAGATTATTGGAACAGCAGACTATGCTGAAAAATTCATGAATATGGAAGGATCAATTCCAGATGTAATTTTATTGGACCTATCATTGCCGTATAAAAACGGGATGGAATGCATAGAGGAGCTGTGTGAAAAATACAAGGGTGTTAACATCATCATCCATTCAGTATCTGCAGACTATGATAGCATATTCAAATGCTTGTGCAGTGGGGCACACAGCTATCTAACGAAGGGAGAGTCTTTGTTAAAAATACGCGAAACGATCATATCTACACATGCAGGCGGATCGCAAATGAGTGTTGAAATAGCCAGAAAAGTGATTGATTATTTCAACAAAAAAACGAGTAAGTCCAAACACCAAGAAGACGAGCTGCTGAACAGCAGAGAAGCTGATGTGGTAAATCAAATCATTGAAGGGAAAAGCTATAAAATGGTGGCTGATGAATTAGGGATTTCTTTGAATACAGTGAGATCACACATCAAGACAATCTATAAAAAGCTTAAGATCAACAGTAATGTTGAGTTAGCGAAGCTTTATCACAAGAAGGAGTTTTGAGGGGTGGGCCTTCGCTCAGATGAGTTCCTTCGCTCCGCTTATAATGACGTCTTTGTAATTCATTGAAAATCAATTTGTTAAAATGCAGGTTTCCCCCACAAAGACTCCCCTCCTGGACCTATCGTGTGGACACATTTCTCATTAGTTCCCATCCTTGATAAGCAGCCTTAAAGTGTTTGATTCCTAACCATAGTGTTGTGATTCCGGGTTTTCTTTTGCTTTCATACCCCTTCCATCCACCAAGTCT
>CANLED010000150.1 GCA_947489175.1 Chitinophagaceae bacterium
GGATTGATACCGGAAGATTTAAGGTGAAAATCAATGATTGCTCCCCCATTTAAGTCAAGCGATAATTCAACAGTTTCATGTTGAATGATGATCCGATTATCTTTAAACATTTCAGTTTATTTAATTTACCTATCGCACATGATCTTTGAATTTTATAGAAACTACGTTTCTATTTGAGAGTAGCGTCATATCAGTAAATTAAATAAAATACGTCATAAATATTCTTTGGCTTAAACCCTAAAATTATTCGACTATGTATTTGTGTGATTGGTTTTACTTTAAGATAAAGAGTATGACTTAGACCAAACGCTGGTTTTATTATTAAAATAATTTTATTGAACATCAATGCAGCGTTGAATTTTATGGCTAGAATGACCAAATTTTTTTATTGGTTTGGATTTGTTTTTTTCTGTTTTTGCATCAATGTATTGGCTTTATATTTCATTTTTAATTGTCAAAAAAGTACATAAATCAGCTATTTTAGTAACAATCCTTAAGGATGAATAAGTCCTATATTTACTTAGTAAAAAAGCATAAAACTTTTTTTTAAATCTATTTAAATGAATTACTTGAGCATGATATTGTTTTAAGAAATTTTAATAACATAAGTATAAAAATCAATTGTATTTTATTTTAAAAAACAGTCGATTGTTACTTGGGTTTTGATTGGCTATAGCGTTTATTTTTTTGGATATAACATGAATTATTTTTAATACTAGGCAATTTATTAAAGTATGAAATTGGGATTTGGATTATACAAGCACATGCTTAATGAGCAACATTATAAGTTTGCTAAACAATGTGGTGCAACACATTTGGTAATTCATTTGGTAGATTATTTTTCTCATGAGAAAAACAATAAAAATAGTGCCAGTCAACCTCTTGGTCAAAAAGAAGGATGGGGTAAAGCAGGATCGGGAGAAATATGGTCACTAGAAGAATTGCTAAGGATTAAAAAGGAAATCAATAGTCATGGTCTTGAGTTAGAAGCAATTGAAAATTTCGATCCAGCCACGTGGTATGATGTTCTTTTGGCTGGTGAAAAAAGGGATGAACAATTGGAAGGTCTCAAAGAACTAATTCGAAACGTTGGCAAAGCAGGTATTCCGACTTTTGGATATTATTTTTCACTTGCAGGTGTTGCCAGTAGAACGCAGGGAACATATGCCAGGGGCGGTGCTTTGTCTGTGGGTATGGAAGATGTAGATGATACACCAGTTCCCAATGGCATGATATGGAATATGGTTTATGATGATTCAGTTCCAGAAGGGTTTATTCCTTCATGCACCCATGATGAAATGTGGAGTAGGTTGCAATATTTTTTAGATGCAATCATCCCAGTAGCTGAAGAGGCTGGTGTTAAATTGGCTGCTCATCCTGATGATCCGCCTTTGCCCTTTCTTAAGAACACACCACGTTTAATTCATCAGCCTCATCTTTATCAAAAATTAATTGATCTGTATCCAAGTCCAAATAATCAACTGGAATTTTGTTTGGGAACATTGTCAGAGATGACCGAAGGAAATATTTATGATTCTACAGATCATTATAGCAAGCAAGGAAAGCTTGGATACATTCATTTTAGGAATGTGAGAGGAAAGGCTCCTAGTTATAAAGAAGTTTTTGTGGATGAAGGCGATGTAGACATGATCAAAATACTTCGCATTTTGAAAAAAAATAATTTTCAAGGAGTGTTGATCCCTGACCATACTCCTCAAATGACCTGTGATGCACCCTGGTATGCGGGAATGGCTTTTGCGATGGGTTACATGAAGGCTGCTTTAAAACTAATCAATGAAGCAGAAAATTAATTTATGAATCATTGTGATAATAAGTAGATGGCTGGGTTGAATTACAAATGCTACATGCAAAATATCAAGTAAAAATTTATACATCAATTATAAAAAATTAAACATGTTCTGGAAAAACGACAAGGAGCTTTTTGAAATCGCAAAAAAGGAAATATTTGTAGCATTGGTCGGAGATATACTCGATAAGATGGGATATACAAAACAGTTTTTATCTCCTCAAATAAAACCACTTGATCATTCTATGGTAACCATAGGACGAGCCATGCCAGTATTGGAGGCAGATGTTTATAGTGAAGCAATTGGACATTCTCAAAATCCAATTATGCAAAAACCTTATGGACTTCTTTTCGAAGCGCTTGATAGTTTGAAAGAAAATGAGGTTTACATTTGTTCGGGCTCCTCTTATAATTATGCTCTTTGGGGAGGATTGATGAGTACCCGAGCTATCAAACTCGGTGCCGCTGGTGCAGTACTGGATGGTTATTCCAGGGACACCAATGAAATCTTAGCATTAAATTTTCCTACTTTTTCAGCCGGTACTTATGCCCAGGATCAAGGTCCGCGTGGCAAAGTGATTGACTATGGAGTTGCCATTGAATTCAATGGTATAGTTGTAAGGCCAGGCGACATTATTTTTGGTGATAGGGATGGCGTATTGATTGTACCCAGAGATGCAGAACAAGAGGCTTTTTCACAAGCTTTTGAAAAAGCAAGGGGAGAAAAATTGGTGAGAAAGGCATTGGAATCTGGCATGTCTACTGTAGAAGCATTTAGCAGTTTTGGAATCATGTAATGGTTTGTTTATTAAAATAGCGTTTGTTAATTGTTCTTTGCCAATTTGGAATATGGGCCCTATTTATTGGCCTGACGAACTTGAATGATTACTTATTAATTAAATAGTAAATTTTGAAGGCAATGAATAAGAAGGTCGGGAATTACCGTTGGAGAATACTGATATTTCTATTTTTTGCAACAACTATTAATTATATAGATCGTCAGGTAATTGGTATACTCAAGCCTTTTATTTCAAAGGATCCCGAAATAGGTTTCAGTGAAGGCGATTATGGATATATAGTTTCTGCATTTCAGTTTGCTTATGCGGTTGGATTGCTGCTAACCGGTCGTTTTTTGGATAAGTTTGGAACCCGAATAGGATATTTTTGGTCTGTATTGGTATGGAGTATTGCAGCAATTCTGCATGCCATGGCCAGTGGATTTAAGAGCTTTGCATTTGCACGGGCTGCTCTTGGTTTAGGAGAGTCTGCAAATTTTCCTGCGTCGGTAAAAACAGTGGCAGAATGGTTTCCTAAAAAAGAGCGTGCCTTTGCGATTGGACTTTTTAACTCAGGATCTACTATCGGGGCAATTGTTGCACCTATTATCGTTTCCGCAATTACACTTTCTTTAGGTTGGAGATGGGCTTTTATCATTACAGGATCGTTTGGTTTTATCTGGATTGTCTTTTGGCTGGCTTATTACCATAGTCCATCAAAGCATCCCCAAATCACTCCTTTGGAATTAGAATTCATCAATCAAGATGATGATCAAATTGTGAAGGATAAGAATATGCGTTGGTCTGAATTGCTTCGACATAAGCAGACTTATGCAATATGTTTCACAAGATTTATTTCTGATTGGGTCTGGGGCTTTTTTTTATTCTGGATTCCAGATTTTCTAAACAAAACCCAGGGAATTAATTTATCAGCGATGGTGCTACCCCTCATCATTATTTATTCTGTATCCAGCCTTGGCGGAATAAGTGGAGGTTGGATTTCTTCAAAATTAATTCAATCTGGTAAGTCAATTGATTTTTCCAGGAAAGTGTCCATTTTTATATTTGCCTTGTTGGTATTGCCAGTATTATTGGTTTCTTATGTTGGTAATCTTTGGATTGTAGTTTTTCTAATTGCCATTGCTACAGCAGGACACCAAGGTTGGGCCTCAAATATATTTTCAATTATTTCTGATATTTATCCCAAAAAGGCAGTTGCTTCAATGATGGGGTTAAGTGGTTTTGTGGGGGCCATCGGTGCTGCTCTTTCTGCCTCCTTTGTTGGAATTATTTTAGAGTCAACCAATAGTTATTATTTTATTTTTATATTGGTGTCTGTTATTTATTTAATTAATTGGTTGATTATCAAAGTATTTATTCCAGAGATAAAGTCGATACAACTTTAGAAAAAGTTCCAAGCAGCGTGAATTATCATTTCTGGCTCACCTATTCCACTTTCCGCCAAGCGCAAGTAAAGAGCCTTAGAGACGCGCATCTATCTATGTTGAACGATGATTTTCAAGTATCAATTTGAATGTCGCACCAAAATAATTATAATCAAAGCGAAGGAACTGCATCAGCACACGGCTGTTCTATTTTTCATTTTTCATTTTTTTATTTATACCGAAGGAATCATTTCCCAGATGCATCTATCTTGTGGAAACTTTGAATGAACAAGAGCTTATACTTAAATTAAGGCAGGGTAGTGAACCCGCTTTTGCGTTTCTTGTCAACACCTACAAGAACCGATTGTATTCGGCTGTCCTGAATATCCTGCAAGACAAAGACGATACCGAAGATGCATTGCAGGAGACATTCATTCAAGTACATGAATCTATAGCCATGTTTAGGGAAGATGCTACTCTTTCAACTTGGATATACAGGATTGCGGTGAGAAAGGCGTTGGAAAAGTTGCGAAGGAGAAAAACGCGTCAAAGAATTCAGTCGATTATTCCTTGGTGGATGCCAAAAGAAAAATCTTCTGATGCCAACCTTCACCTAAATGAGGGAATTGAAGTTGAGCAAAAAGAGCAGGCAGAAGCGTTGTTTAAGGCCATCAACCTACTTCCAGCAAAACAAAAAATTGCGTTTACACTCATTCAGGTTCATGGAATGAAATATGAAGAAGCCTGCGATGTGATGCAAATGGGGGTGAAGGCCATTGAATCGCTCAACAGCAGGGCTAAGGAAAATTTAAGAAAAAAGTTAGCAGTATATTATAAAAAATAAAAATTAATTCATGCAAAAAAACGACCATCAATTGCTTGAAGATTACATAAAAATTCTTGCTAACCTTAACGAAGTTGAAGCAGATGATTATTTTTATACCAGGCTGAAAGCCAATATGGAAAGGACTTCTGAGAAAAGTGGGTGGGTGTTTTTTCTGAAGCCATCTGTTATGATTGGATCACTTTGTTTGGTGCTTCTTGTCAACGGAATATTTCTGAAAGAAAAATTAAAAACAACAAATAACAATTCCAATACAACAACCATTCAAGCGTTTGCATTTTCATACGATCAATACACCATCCCTTCATATTAAAATAACACCATGACCAATCTTCATAAAAATAAACTGTTAACCTGGCTAGTGCTGCTGTTGGTTGTAATCAACATTGGCGCGATGGTTTTTATATTGATGGGAAAGCCCAAACATGAAAATCCTCTACAAGGTTCTCCCAAAGAATTTCTTTCTAGGGAATTGAAATTTGATGAAAAACAACAAGTTCAATTTGAGAAATTGGTTGATGAGCACCTTGACCAAGCCAATGATGCCCGCAAAAAAATCAAAGACGAAAAGGAGAAAATGTATGGCTTGTTAAAAAACGGAAATCTAACTGAATCCCTTAAAAAATCAGCTGTGGAGCAGGTGGCAGACGCCACAAAAGAATTGGATTTAATTACCTTGAATCATTTTGAAAAGGTCAGAAATATTTGTACTCCTCAGCAAAAGACCAAGCTTGATCAGATCATGATGCAAATGTTGGGGATGATGTCTGGGCAACAACCCATGAGGCCCCTTCCTCCACCAAATGACTCTCTGAGGCACATGAAGTCTTTTTCTGATTCAATGGATCAGGCGCCAAATCATCAATTGAATGAAAAGCGTGCTAAAAAAAGTGAAGGTCATCGAATCAATGCAGAAAGAGGTTTTGATGACGGACCACCACCTCCAGGAGGCCACCGCGGACCACCTCCGCCAGGAGATCATCGTGGGCCACCTCCACCAGGAGATCATCGCGGACCTCCTCCTCCTCCAAGGGACCATAAATTACCACCTCCAACAGACCATAAATAACACGTATGAAATATATAATCATTTTTTCTTCTTTAATTTTAATGAGTGCCTCTTGTAAAAAAGATGCAACCGGAACAACACCGACAACTGGAAACACC
>CANLED010000151.1 GCA_947489175.1 Chitinophagaceae bacterium
GCAATGAAGATGGCGATGCATTGTTGGAATGTACGTTGCATGGTACTGAAATACTGTTCAACAAAACAACATTGTTTGCTATTGCAGGAGGAGGCGCTTCTGCCACAGTAAATGGACAATCCATATCGTTTTATAAACTGATCAAAGTAGTTGCAGGTTCCACCCTTAAACTTCATCCAGACCCATTTGGATGCAGAAGTTATATTGCCTTTGCGGGAGGATTAAAAGTTGAAGCTGAATTAGGAAGTGCATCAACCTATGTACAATCCTCAATAGGAGGTTATGATGGAAAAAATTTGGAAGCAGGGATTGAATTGAATTTAAAACACCAAATTCATCACCTGGAAAAATCAAAAGATATTGTCATCAATGAATATGGATTTGGGACCAGCAATTGGAAATCCAAATCATTCAATTTACCACATATACAAGAAATAACTAGCATCAATTGTTTAGCCGGACCAGAATGGGATGCATTTGATGAAGAATCACAACATCAACTTTTCAACAAAACCTTTACCATTTCAGCTCAGTCAAATAGAATGGGGTTCAGGTTAGAGGGTCCTATCTTGTCGCTCAAAGAAAAAACCGAAATGATTTCAACAGCAGTCACACGTGGAATTATACAAGTAACCAACCAAGGCAATCCAATTATTTTAATGGCAGATGCCCAAACCATTGGAGGTTATCCTCGAATAGGCAGGGTTTGTTCTGATGATATTTCACTGCTGGCGCAGTGCAGACCGGGAAAGAAGATTATGTTTAGAGAAGTAGGAGGGCATTAAACAAATTAAGCGGATAGATAGCCGATTATGACCTCAAAATCTTCTCCATCGTCCTACCTTTTGCCAACTCATCAACCAACTTGTCTAGGTAGCGAACTTGCTGGGTTAAATGATTTTCAATCTCCTCCACACGATAACCACAGATTACACCTGTAATGAGGTGAACATTCGGATTTAGTGTTGCTTGCTGGAAGAATGATTCAAAAGTGACGAGCTCATTGATTAACTTTTGAACTTTATCCTCATCAAAACCTGTTAACCACGAAATAACTTGATTCAATTCTGCTTTTGTTCTTCCTTTTTTCTCAATTTTTGTGAGATACAAAGGGTAAACAGAAGAAAATTTCATTTTTGCAAATCGTTCATTTTGTGAATTTGAATTCATCATCTCATGCAATTTAATCTTGCATCTAAAATACATTTTTTATTGCACTGAAAAAATGAAGAGATGACAAGCGTCACCTCGATCATTGAATACAATCATCATACAAGATTTTAGGCAACGTAACTTTATAATTCAAATCTTAAAAAAATATAATATGAATAACCTATTGTATTTTATCGCTGTAATCCTTATAATTGGTTGGGCCATTGGCGTTTTTGCATATAGTGCAGGTGGAATAATTCACGTTTTGTTGGTGATTGCAATAATTGCAATTTTATTCAAAGTCATTCGTGGTGATGGGGTAATTTAGGATTCCCTTTATGCTTATTCAATAATTAGCCTCATTTAATTTAATGGCTATTGGTGGTGGCAATATTTGATTTGGTAATGATACCCTGCTCTAAGAAAAAATTTGAAAGTGTTTGGGAATTATTTGAGTCTATTTTCACCCTCCTAACTAGATTTTTCTTGGTTTTAATTAAACATACTTTTGTATCACTAAATTTTATATCAACCAATTTTATATTTACAATATCAACCAACTCAATTGTATTGTCAATACACCTAAACTCCTTGTACCATTTAACTATTAATGCAAGATTTACTATTAAGAGAATAAGACCAAGTATTAAATAAAAATTATCCTCGTTTTTTTGCCATTTAAAATAAAAAGATAAGGCAAGAATAATATTCATTGTTGTTGTTGAAAACAATAACAACCTATCCATTTTTGCTTTGTCAGAAATTAATAGCCTGCCAGAATCAAATACGATGTTACCATCTGTCAATAAAAAAGTTCTCTTGTCCATTTTTTAAAATTTCGTGTGTCTTCAACTACTTAACTTCAACCACTTCAACCAACTTCAACCTCCTCAACCTTCTAAACCCTCTAAACTTTCTCAACCCCTTCAACCACTTCAACCAACTTCAACCCCTTCAACCTCTTCAACCTCTTCAACTACTCACCCCTAACGTACCTCGCCCTCTCCTTAGAATCCGGATGCGTGCTGATCCATGAAAGACTACCCAGAGAACCATCTTTTTCACCCAAACGATAAAGAAAATCGGCAAAGCCATTGGGACTAATACCGGTCTTTTTCAAGTATTCTACAGCCTTAATATCAGCATCCTTTTCAAGCTTGCGGTCGTAAGCTGTTGAAGACAACATGCCCAACAATTCCTTGATTGCACCTCCTCCAGCATCTCCGGTTGTAATGCTAATCAACACAGAATATCCCATTTGCTTGAGGAGTTTCTTCATGACGTGTGACAACTCCATGTGTGCGATTTCATGCGCCAAAACCCCACTGAGTTCATCATCACTTTTTACTGAATTGATCAATCCGGTGTGCACAACCATGTGCCTATCTGGTAATGCAAAGGCATTGATCTCACTGTCTGCAATGATATGAAGTTTTATCTCTTTACGGTCAATGCCATTGGACTTGCACAAGGATGTAATCAGTCTATCAACATTGTTAAAGTCTTTCCCTTCCTCGATAGATTGTTCTTCCATCCCAGCCCAAACCATATCCCCCAATTTGTGTTCGAGCGCATCAGACATTTTTTCTATGCGAAATAGTTTCATCCAATTCACGCGACTAACTAGCAGATAAACACCAGTGGCGAACATCAAGAGAATTAAGAGCTGTAAAATTGATTTTTTCATATCAAGGTTTGCAAATTGATTGTGTCAACGGGCCATAAACCCACCAAGAAACATGCTCGCCTTTTCTGGTTTTAATGGCAGCTGAAATGGTGAATGCTAATTCAATTAAATTCAAAATAAAAACCGTTATGATGTAAGCTAGATAAGGATTTGAGATATGCTTATCTTCCTGAAAGATGATCGAAAGAGTCCACCAAAAACCGATGCTGTTGATTAAAAAAAGACTGAATTGTGAAAGCAATGCTTGTATACAATGCCAACGCACAAAATAGGTGGATTTTCTATTTGCGATGTAAAAAAACAAGGTTGCCATTAAATTGATGATGGGAAGAGGAAATCCTACCATGATTGCTATCAACGACATGAGGTAACTGTTAGATGCCTTTTCGGCTTCAGCCTCAGTTGGTTTGTATGCAAAATTTTCTGATGTCATCATAATCCTTTGTAAATGTTCCAGCACCAATTCAACATCAATATTAACAACAATGGCCAAGCCACTTGCTTTTTACTAACCGTCTTTTCAAGTGAAGTGTAAAACACATGGAAACTGTCCTTCTTAAAAGTAACATCATGCAACAACCAAAACGGAAAAACAATCAATCCGCCTAACAATAACAAACCCATAGGGTTCCATGACAAACCTTTCAAAAAATCACCATGAATCAAGGCAATCATTGACCGCGTTGAACCACAAGATGGACAAGGAAGTCCAGTTGTTTTTTTGAAAACACAAATGGGACCAACAAAATTGACCCACCTGCTGTCGATGTGCATAACGAGCCAAGTATAGCCTACCATACAAAAAAGCATGATCAGGATATACAAATTTTTTCTGCTGATTCCCATCAATATAATAACTGCTGAAATTTAATAAAGTTCTTTTCTCTTGTTGCACCCATAATTAGGAATAAGTCTACCAAGGCCCAAATTCCCAATCCACCACAAGTCAACAATTTACCAATGCCAAGTCCAGTATCCCCAATCAAAAAACGGTCTATTCCTAACGCACCCGCAAGAATAGATACGATAATACTCGTTGTTGGATCCTTGAACTGCACCGTCTGAACAAGCGCCCATTTTGAATCATCCAAAGAAAGCAATTGCTCTCTGATATACATCAACTGATTGCTTTCAAAAAACTTCCCATTGCTCAAAATAAACATATCGACTTTATTCGAATCCATTTTGCTAATTATTTATGTTAACACTAATTCTTCAACCACTTCAACCCCCTCAACCTCTTCAACTGTATTCAGTTTCTTCAACCACTTCAACCACTTCAACCCCTTCAACTATTACGCCCTCGTCAATTTCACCGGCGTCGTCTTGTTCGCATTCCACTGACAAACATAGATACTGTCGTCTTCGTCTATACAAACATCATGCCCATGCTTGAATACTTTTGATTCGTGCTGGAATGTTTGTTGTAGCACACCGTTTTTATAAATAGGAGCAGTGCCGCCTGGACTAGCCAACACTTTGTAATTGGTATCAAGAATGGTTAAAAAACCTGTTGCGTCCTTCTTTTTGCCTTCCGCATCTTTAGACCAACAAACACCAGCATATAGATGCTGGCCATGAATTACTGGCCTGCACACATACATACCCGGTGTATCAATGCGTTTGATGAATTTGCCGTCAAGCGTAAACACCTTAAAGCAACATTCCTCCCTTGAAGTACAAATCAATACTGGATTGCTTTTATCTCTGTTGTCCACAACAACACCATGTGCACAATATAAATTGAGTTCTTTGTTCTCGTTGTTTCGTCCACCAAATTTCCTAATGAACCTTCCTTTGCTGTCAAAATGAATGATGTAATCAGAACCATACCCATCGGCTACATAGATATCACCATTAGGAGCAATCGCTGTTTCGGTTGGATGGTATTTATCCTCATCCTTATAGGCTCCGATTGAATGCGGTTGTGCCAATGAAAAAATTATTCTTCCTTTGATGTCTGTCTTTACCACATTTCCATGCTGCGATTTTGATTTTCCTGAAAGATCTTTATAAAATCCATTGTCAACAATCAATAAAAAATCTTCATCATTTTCCTTGCTGATAGAAAGCCCATGTCCCGCTGGAAATGATGTTCCCCATGAATCCAGCAATTGTCCAGACTTATCAAAAACCAAGATGTTGTTATGCATATCATCACCAACCATAATTAACCTGCCTTTGCTATCCTGAATCATTTCATGACAGTTTATTACTGGATGAGTGCTTGCACTTATCTTAGCCCAACCATGATCTACTTTGTAGGTAAATCCATTATGTCCAACAATCAATTCCGCCGGTTGCGTATCTTTATTGATTATGGAGAATGCAAATGAGTTTTGAGCAAGCAAAGCAGCAGAAGCCATGGCACTGGTTTGTAGGAACGATCTTCTATTTTTCATGTTATGAATATAATGATTTTTTTTATTTTGATGAACTGTTTTCGATTTGTAATTTGTTTCCAATCTTCAAACTCAATAGCCTGGGGTTTAAACCCCAGGCTATTGAAACACATCAAACAAATACACAACAATGCCTAAAACAATAGACGTCAATTGCGACATGGGTGAAGGGTATGAAACTGATGCATTGATCATGCCCTATATCAGCTCTGTAAACATTGCCTGTGGGTATCATGCCGGCGATGAATCAACGATTCAAAAAACAATTGACCTAGCACTAAAATACAACATTGCTATTGGTGCTCATCCTTCATACCCAGATAAAGAAAATTTTGGAAGAAAGGAAATGGAAATGAATACCAATGAAGTATTCAGCATGGTTGCTACCCAAATTCAGCTGGTAAAATCTATTGCTGAAAAGATGGGCACAAAAATGCATCATGTTAAACCGCATGGTGCCTTATACAATGCTGCTGCGGTTAAACCTGAACTGGCTTCCGCCATAGTCAGTGCGATTAAATCCATCGATGAAAATCTCATATTGTATGGATTGCCTGATAGTGAATTGGAAAAAGCGGCTTTGAAAGATGGTGTTAGGTTTGCAGCGGAAGTTTTTTCTGACCGAAATTACACCGATGAAGGAAAACTAACGCCAAGATCAGAGACCAATGCAATGATTATTAATGCTGAAAGCGCTATACATCAAGTGCTTCAAATGGTTAAAGA
>CANLED010000152.1 GCA_947489175.1 Chitinophagaceae bacterium
ATAGGCTATTACACAGTGATTATGCCTATCCTGTTAATATTGGAAATCCTGTAGAAATATCTTTAAAAGATTTTGCTGAAGAAATTCTCAAGTTGACTGGTGCTAATACCAAGATAGTTTATAAACCTTTGCCTGTTGATGATCCTAAGCAAAGGAAGCCAGATATCACCAAAGCAAAAGAGCTTTTGGGCTGGGAGCCTAAAGTTAGCCGCGCCGAAGGATTAAAAATCACCTATGAATATTTCAAAAACTTACCAACAGATGAACTCAACAAACAACCCAAAGAATTCAAAAGTAGCAATTGATATGAATGTATTTGATTCATTGATTGAGAAAAAAACCAAGTTAGCTGTAATAGGCTTAGGTTATGTAGGATTGCCATTGGCCCTTGAATTTGCAAAAAAATTCTCTGTAGTAGGATTTGATGTAAATGAAAGTCGAATCAAATTGATGAAGAATGGTGTTGATCCAAGCAAGGAACTTTCATCAAGTGCATTTATTGGTGCTGATATAGTGTTTACGAATGACCCCGCTTTACTTAAAGAGGTTAGTTTTTTTGTAGTGGCTGTACCAACTCCAGTTGATTCCTTGAATAAACCAGATTTGCGTCCTGTAATTTCCGCATCAAATACAGTAGGTAATGTTTTGAAGAAAGGTGATTATGTTGTTTATGAATCCACTGTTTATCCTGGATGCACAGAGGAAGATTGTTTGCCTTTGCTTGAATCACTTTCAGGTTTAAAATTAAATGAAGACTTTAAATTGGGATATTCACCTGAAAGAATCAATCCGGGTGATAAGTTTAGAACATTGCGGACTGTTGTTAAAGTAGTATCGGGATCTGATGAACATTCTTTAGACCAAGTTGCAAAAGTTTATGAAACAGTTGTTGATGCAGGTGTTTTCAAAGCAAAATCTATCAAAGTTGCTGAAGCTTCAAAAGTTATTGAAAATACGCAGCGCGACTTAAACATTGCGTTAATGAATGAACTTTCGTTGATATTCGACAAAATGGATATCAATACTTATGACGTATTAGAGGCCGCCGGTACAAAATGGAATTTCTTAAAGTTTTCTCCGGGTTTGGTAGGAGGACATTGTATTGGTGTTGATCCATATTACCTTACAAGCAAAGCAGCCTCTTTGGGTTATGAAGCGAAGGTTATTGCGGCTTCAAGGTTTATAAACGACAACATGGCGAGAAATGTAGCACGTAAAATTATTCGTCATGTATTAAGAACGACTCCTGATTTGAATAAAGCCAGCGTATTGGTAAAGGGTGTTACTTTCAAAGAAAATGTGAGTGATATCAGAAATTCAAAAATCATCGATACGGTTAAAGAAATTCTTGCATTCAATATTAATGTAGATATTGAAGATCCATACGCAGATGGTGATGAAGTACAAAAAGAATATGGTTTGAAGTTAGCTAAATCAATTGGTAAAGAATATGATGCCGTGCTAATTACAGTCCCTCATGATCAATACCTGCCTCTTGACGAGGAATACTATTGTTCTATCACAAAACCAAGTGCTTGTATAGCAGACCTAAAAGGAATTATGAAAGATAAAATTACTGAAAGGGCTTATTGGACTTTATAAACTTAATCAATGAAAAAAATCTTAGTAACCGGCGGTGCCGGATTTATTGGATCCCACGTAGTTAGGCTTTTTGCAAACAATTATCCAGATTATTTTATTACCAATTTGGATGTTCTAACCTATGCTGGTAATTTAGAGAATATTACAGACTTAGAGGCTCTTCCTAACTATGAGTTTGTAAAAGGTGATATCACCGATGAAGCATTTATTGATGAGTTATTTAATTCAAAAAACTTTGATGCTGTTATCCACTTGGCTGCTGAAAGCCATGTAGATAGATCGATTTTAGACCCAATGTCATTTGTAAAAACAAATGTATTGGGTACCGGGGTTTTGTTAAATGCAGCTAAAAAGTATTGGAAAAACAAAGAAGATAAACTGTTTTATCATGTTTCTACCGATGAAGTTTATGGCTCATTAGGCGAAACTGGTTTTTTCACTGAAGAAACACCTTACGACCCTCGTTCTCCCTATTCTGCTTCTAAGGCTTCATCTGACCATTTGGTAAAGGCATATCACCATACTTATGGTCTCCCAATTGTTATATCAAACTGCTCTAACAATTACGGTTCTCATCAGTTTCCAGAGAAATTGCTGCCTTTGATGATCAACAACATATTACATTCTAAACCATTGCCTGTTTATGGCAAAGGTGAGAATGTACGCGATTGGCTTTGGGTTGAAGACCATGCGAGGGCTATTGACGTAATTTTCCATACAGGAATCAATGGTGAAACTTACAACGTAGGCGGATTCAATGAATGGAAAAATATCGATATTGTGCATTTACTTTGTAATATCATGGACAAAAAATTGAATAGGGTAGAAGGGGAAAGCGCTGCTCTTATTACTTATGTAAAAGATCGTGCTGGTCACGACATGAGGTATGCCATCGATGCTACAAAGTTGGAAAGAGAATTGGGTTGGAAACCCTCTCTACAATTTGAAGAAGGACTTGACAAAACAATTGATTGGTATCTTGCCAATGATGAATGGATATCAAGGATAACTTCTGGTTCTTATAAGCAGTATTACGATCAACAATACACAAAAAGATAACTATGCACGTTGAAAGCACTTCATTCGAAGGTTTAGTAGTCCTTACTCCTCGAGTTTTTTCTGATAGCAGGGGGTATTTTTTTGAAAGCTATAACCTGCAACAATTTGAAAACGAATCACTTCATTTCAATTGGGTTCAAGATAACCAATCTCATTCCTCATATGGCGTTGTAAGGGGACTTCATTTTCAAAAAAATCCATCTGCACAAACTAAATTAATAAGGGTTTTACAAGGAGAGATTTTAGATGTAGTTGTTGATTTAAGAAAAGGTCAACCATCTTACGGGCAAGTGTATTCAATTGTATTGTCTTCAGAAAATAAAAAGCAATTGCTTATCCCAAAAGGATTTGCACACGGATTTTCCGTGTTAAGTGAAACAGCTGATGTGTTGTATAAATGTGATGCTTTCTATGACAAACAAGCTGAAGCGGGTATTTGCTTTAATGATGAGGCACTTGCTATTGATTGGAAGGTTCCGTCAGACAAAATGATTGTATCTGAGAAAGATGTTATTTTGCCCACATTTGAAAACTGCAATGCAGGATTCTAAATTGAAATTATGATGAAAAAGATTCTTGTAACAGGCGCTAACGGTCAACTTGGAAAAGAGTTTAAGGATTTGGCTAATTTTTTCCCAAATTGTGAATTTCTTTTTTTGTCACGAGAAGATTTACCCATTCATCATTTTGATTTGGTGAGAAACGTTTTTGATTCATTCAAGCCAGATTTCTGTATCAATTGTGCTGCTTATACTGCTGTTGATAGAGCAGAGCAGGAAAAAGAACTAGCCTTTCTTGTAAATGCAGAATCTGTAGGTATTTTAGCTGCTGTTTGCAAGTTGCACAACACAAAATTTGTTCATGTATCTACCGATTATGTATTTGATGGTAATGCCAACTCTCCATATACAGAGGAGGATAAAACAAACCCAACATCTGTATATGGGGCTTCAAAGAAGTTAGGGGAAGACGAGGCATTTAAATTTTGTCAAGACACAATCATTATCAGAACTGCCTGGGTTTATTCAATTCATGGAAAGAATTTTGTGAAGACCATGATGAAGTTGATGAATGATAAAGAAGAGATTTCTGTAGTGGCTGATCAAAAAGGAACACCTACATGGGCGGCTGATATTGCCACTGCCATTATGAGAATCATCGAATCAGAAAAATGGATCTCTGGAATATATAATTTTTCCAATGAAGGAGAAATTACTTGGCATGAATTTGCCATTGAAATTAAACGTTTGATAGGAAGTCATTGCAAAGTAAATCCAATTCCATCCAGCGCTTATCCAACCCCTGCAAAGAGACCTCAATACAGTGTCTTAAATAAATCTAAGATTGAAAATACGTTTGGTATAACATTGAAAGATTGGAAGACCAGCCTGAAGCAATGCATTGATTTGATGAATTAATCACTAAATTCATCTTCCGTTTCTTTAATGTCATTTTCAGTTTTGCTCAAAGCACTCATAATCGCTTTAAGTTGGCTTTCTAATTGAACGTTAATGCTGCTTAGCTTGTCAATTTTTCTTTCCATCTCTGAATAGTAATCCAATGCCCCCATTAATATTTCTTTCTCTTTATTCAAGAAATTGATGTCAGATTCAAGCTTCAATTTTTGGTCATCAAGCTTTCTCATGGTTCCCATGAGCTCTGCAATCTTTTCTTCAAGAAGAATTATGTTGTGAATTTCCATTTTTGATATTTATAAAAAATATATAATATCATAACGTACAGTTAGAGAAAAGAGTATGCAAGTTTCATTTAATATTCAATGGCGTATATTTGCAGCCTAAATTCATACCATGGCACTTATAAAGGCATCTTTAAGTGAAAAAGATTTTGGGATGGATATCTTCGATGAGGATAGACATTCATTAAGATTAGATATACCCATCTCACAAGGAGGAAATGGTTCAGGTTTCAGGCCTATGCAAACAATGTTGGCAGCACTATGTGGATGCAGCGCTGTTGATGTTATCAGTATATTGAAAAAGCAAAAGCAAGGACTTGAAAACCTTGAAATTGAAGCAGATGGACAAAGGGAAGAAGGAAAGGAACCTTCGCTGTGGAAAACTGTTCAGCTGACCTTCCTATTAACGGGTGAAGTCGAACCTGCGAAGGGGTTTCGTGCTGTGGATTTATCCATAAAAAAATATTGCTCTGTAGCTGAAACACTGAGGCTAGCAGGAGCTACCATTGATTTCAGAGTTTTGGTTAATGGGTTAGAAGTTATCGGTTAATTATACTTAACAGTTTAAATTTTTATATGCACCCAGAAACAATAGCAATAAGAACACAAACAGAAAGAACGGCTGAGAAAGAACATTCTACACCTTTGTTTTTAACAAGCAGTTTTGTTTATGATAGTGCAGAAGATATGGCTTCAGCATTCTCTGATGAAACTTTAGATGTTAATATATACAGCCGTTTTTCAAATCCTAGTGTAGATGAATTCATAAAAAAGGTTTGCTTGCTTGAAGGTGCAGAAGATGGCATCGCCACAGGAACTGGTATGGCAGCAGTTTTTTCCACTTTTATGACTTTTTTATCAGCAGGTGATCATATCATATCGGCTTCGGCTGTATTCGGGTCAACGCACGCCATTCTAACTAAATACTTACCTAAGTGGGGAATCGATTTTAGCTACTTCGATATGAATAAACCCGAAAGCATAGAGGCATTGATTCGCTCTAATACAAAGATGCTATATGTTGAAACCCCTTCCAATCCGGGCCTCGATATAATCGACCTGGAATATGTAGCCGCTGTTTGTAAAAAGCATCATATTTTGTTTGTGGTTGATAATTGTTTTGCAACTCCCGCTGTTCAGCAACCATTGAAATTTGGAGCTGATCTCGTGTTGCATTCAGCAACAAAATTTATTGATGGACAAGGTCGTGTTTTGGGTGGCGTTGTTGTGGGTAACAAAGAATTGGTTAAACAAATGTACCTTTTTGTTAGAAATACAGGGCCCTCTTTGAGTCCATTTAATGCTTGGGTGCTATCAAAGAGTTTGGAGACATTGTATGTTCGGATGGACAAACATGCTGAGAATGCCATGCATATTGCAAAGTCATTAGAAGAACATCCAGCACTTAGTGCTGTGAAATATCCTTTTCTATCTTCACATCCTCAATTTGAAATTGCTAAAAAACAGATGAAAAATGGTGGTGGGGTTTTAACATTCGAAATAAAATCAGGATTAGAAGGAGGACGAAAATTCTTGAACAGCCTTAAATGGCTATCTATGACCAATAATTTAGGAGATAGCAGAACCATT